>CAIJZG010000124.1 GCA_903825065.1 uncultured Bacteroidota bacterium | reverse complement strand
AGCACCGCCAAGCACTCCACCCCAGCCATGTTTGAAAGTTCCAGAGTAATCGGCGATTACTTTTCCGGTAGCATCAATTAAAGGCGGTTGGTTTGCAGGAATAAAATAAGGAGTATGATTTTCAGGTCTGATAAAATGCCATCCTAAAAATATAAATATGATAACGATGGCCACTTTGATAAACACAATAATAGCATTTACGATTGCAGATTCTTGTGTGCCCTTAATTAATAATAAGGTTAATAAAAGAAGAATCACTAAAGCTGGCGCATTGATAATTCCATGATGCAATATACCTGCCTTATCAGTTATGCTTTCTAACGGCGAATGGCTCCATTCATAGGGTATGCCTCCTCCCAACAGCTTGTTTAAATATTCACTCCAAGCAATAGATACAGTAGCTGCACCAAGTGCATATTCCATAATCAAAGCCCAACCAATAATCCAAGCAACTGTTTCACCCATCGTAACATACGAATATGCATAGGCGCTTCCTGAAATTGGAATCATGGCAGCAAATTCTGCATAGCACAATCCTGCAAAAGCACAACCTATCGCAGCAACGATAAAAGAAAGGGTTACCGCTGGTCCGGCTGCTTGACCGGCTGCTGCTGCAGTTCTAACAAATAAACCAGCTCCAATAATGGCTCCAACTCCCAGTGCAATCAGGTTGCCCGCACCTAACGTACGTTTTAAACCTTTTTCACTGTCTTCCGATTGGGCCAACATGGCTGCTAAATCTTTTTTTCTGAATAAACTCATAGTACAGTTATTTTCTTTTAAATAAATAAAGACTTGGCAAAATAATCATTTATTGATTTCAAGCAGGAAAACTTTTATGAAATCTCTATTCAGGGGTTTTAGAAGCTTTTAAGCATAAATCATATATTGCAAGACTAATTGACGGCTTCTATGCAGAAATCTAACAGGCTTACTATATACATTATCGTTTCAATGATTGCCGGAGTGATTTTAGGATACATGGTTCATACGCAATCCAGTGCTTCATTTATAGAGTCCTTTTCTAAAAATATCAAGCTTTTAACGACCATTTTTCTTCGCCTGGTTCAAATGATTATTGCACCGCTTGTGTTTTCTACTTTGGTGGTGGGAATTGCAAAATTGGGCGACTTACAATCTGTTGGAAGAGTTGGTGGGAAAGCCTTGCTTTGGTTTGTTTCGGCTTCCTTAGCAAGTCTTTTATTGGGGATGTTATTGGTAAATTTATTACAACCAGGTGCAGGAATGGATTTGGCAAATGCCGATGTTTCTGGAGCCAAAGATTTAGTAGGTAAGACCCAAGAGTTTAGTTTAATTAAATTCGTAGAGCATGTTTTCCCAAAAAGTGTTTTCGAAGCCATGGCCAATAATGAAATATTGCAGCTCGTAATTTTCAGTATATTTTTTGGTATCGCAACAGCTGCACTAGGAGATAAAGGAAAAATTGTAGTAAAGGGTCTGGATGCAGTGGCACATGTGATACTAAAGATGGTTGGTTACGTAATGAATTTTGCGCCTCTTGGGGTATTCGGTGCAATCGCTGCTGTTATTGCTACAAAAGGATTAGAAGTTTTTTTATTCTATGGAAAGTACTTGCTTTATTTTATTTCTGGAATTGCATTGCTTTGGATTGTATTAATAGCAGTAGGATTTATTGTTTTAGGAAAGAGAATGCCTAAATTATTAAAAGCAATTTTTCCTCCATTAATTATTGCATTTAGTACTACAAGCAGTGAAGCCGTTTTTCCTAAATTAACTGAGGAGCTAGAAAAATTTGGATGTAAGGATAAGATTGTTGCATTTATTTTACCGCTTGGTTATTCTTTTAACCTTGATGGAAGTATGATGTACATGACTTTTGCAAGTATTGCCATTGCTCAGGCTTATAATATTCATTTAGATATTGGTACACAGTTCACCATGTTAATCGTGTTGATGCTCACCAGTAAAGGAATTGCAGGAGTGCCCCGCGCATCTTTAGTGGTAGTTACTGCAACCTGTGCCATGTTTCATATACCACCAGAAGGTATTGCATTAATTTTGCCCATAGATCATTTCTGTGATATGTTTAGAACAGCCACGAATGTTTTGGGGAATGCACTTGCCACCACTGTTATAAGTAAATGGGAAAATTCTTTAGAAAATCCTAATCCTATCAACTAATCAACTTATATGTACGATTCTTTATTATTAAACGCTTTTCACTGGAGTCAGTTATTGCAACCCCAGTTTTATATTGAGCATGGCGGTTTGTGGTTGATATTATTTGTGATTTTTGCTGAGACGGGTTTATTCGCTGGCTTCTTTTTACCGGGCGATAGCCTTTTATTTGTGGCAGGTATTTATAGTGCCAATCTAGCCAATGAAATAGTCTCAACTGGAAATGAACTCATTGATTTGTTAGTTTTATTAATAATGATTTCAACCGCTGGAATTTTAGGAAACTCGTTAGGCTATTGGTTTGGGAACAAAGTTGGTCCGGCTATGTATAATTGGAAAGAGAATATTTTGTTTAAAAGACATTATTTGGAGCAGGCACATGATTTTTATGAAAAACATGGGGCGGGCGCGATCATAGCTGCAAGGTTCATTCCAATTGTTAGAACTTTCGCACCTATCATTGCTGGAATAGTAAAAATGGATAAAAGTCGCTTTTTTCTTTTTAATGTGATTGGATCTGTAGCATGGGTTTTTAGTATGCTAGTGGGAGGACATTATTTACAGAAATGGATTCTCTCACAGTTTGGGTTCGATTTAAGAGACCACTTAGAAATCATTGTATTAGGCATCGTTCTTATTACAACTGCACCAGTTATTATTAAATTGATTTTTAATAAAAAGAAATCGGATTAAAAAAAATATAATGACGGAAAAAAAATTCGGCATACTATCCCTTCCCGTAATTGTTGCAACACTTGGTTATTTTGTAGACATTTATGACTTACTTCTTTTTACGATTGTAAAAAAATCAAGTATGCTTGGAGTGGGTGCTACTGATGCCACATTATTATCAGACAGCACTCGGGTGATTAATTGGCAAATGTTGGGGCTACTAATTGGAGGAATTGTATGGGGTGTATTAGGTGATAAGAAAGGAAGACTGAGTGTATTATTTGGATCTATCATTTTATATTCTGTCGCAAATATTATAACTGGGTATGTACAAACAGTTGATCAATATGCTGCTTGCAGATTTATGGCGGGTCTTGGTTTAGCTGGTGAATTAGGAGCTGGTATTACTCTTGTTAGTGAAATTTTGCCGAAGAACAAAAGAGGTATCGGCACTTCATTAGTTGCCGGAATAGGTTTATTCGGTGCAGTTTTTGCATATTTTACTTATCAGTTAACACATGATTGGAGGCTTTGTTATAAAATTGGAGGTGGGCTAGGCGTTGGCTTATTATTGCTAAGAGTAAGTGTGGCAGAAAGTGGTATGTTCAAAGAATTAGCGCAAGATAAATCGGTGAGCAGAGGAAATTTTTTTATGTTCTTTAATAATTCAAAGCGATTTAAGAAATATGCATTGGCAGTATTAATTGGGTTACCTACCTGGTATGTAATTGGGATACTGGTTAATCAAAGTGATCGTTTTGGAAAAGCAATGTTTGGTAGCACCACCATAGATTCTGGAAGATCAATCATGTTTGCCTACACAGCAATAGCTTTAGGAGACATTATGATTGGATTTATTAGTCAAGCTTTTAAAAGTAGAAAAAAAGCCTTGTTATTATTTTATATCATTTGTATCATTTCACTATTTGTATTTTTCAGCTCCATCAATAATTCTGATAATAGTATGTATGCTATTTGTGGTGTGCTTGGATTTAGTACTGGTTTTTGGGCAATTTTTGTAACGATGGGTGCAGAGCAGTTTGGAACAAATTTAAGGGCAACCGCGGCTACCACTATTCCAAATGTAGTTAGGGGAATTTTACCTTTGATTAATATGTTATTCCTAGACCTTTTTCAAAAAGCTTGGGGATGGAATATCATTAAAAGCGGAATGATTACCGGAGCTATCGTGATGACTGTTACCATGATAGCTTATTATTTCACAGAAGAAACTTTTAGTAAGGATTTGAATTATCTGGAGACTGAAGAAATACAGCCTTAGAGAATGGGGTATATTAAATTTGTTGCATGAAATTTTTGGTTATTCGTTTTTCTTCCATCGGGGATATTGTTCTTACAACTCCTGCCATACGTTGTTTAAAGCAGCAGGTGGATAATGCTGAAGTACATTTTCTTACAAAATATAATTTCAAAGCGGTAACTGAAGGGAATCCGTATATCGATAAATTCTTTTATTTTAAAGATAATTTATCATTTCTCATTAAAGATTTGAAATTAGAGGAATACGATTATATCATTGACCTGCATCATAATTTTAGATCAAAGAGAATTGCCTGGGCATTGAACGTTAAAGTGCTCACTTATAACAAAGAGCGATATGAGAAATTTCTGCTTACGAAATTGCATGTCAATAAAATGTCTGGCAGGCATATTGTAGATCGATGTTTGGATACCCTGCTTCCACTAGCTGTAAAAAATGATGGGAAAGGAATGGATTATTTTATTCCCCAAAATTGCGAAATTAAAATAGAAGATCTTCCGATGCCTCATATGGTTGGATATGTAGCCATTGTAATTGGGGCTTCTTACTATACCAAAAAATTACCTGTTCACAAATTGCAAGAGCTTTGTAAAAAATTAGTATACCCTATTATATTGGTTGGGGGGAAAGAAGATTTTAAAGAAGCACAGGAAATTGCTTCAGTAGATACTATTCGAATTTATAATGCTTGTGGAAAATTTAATCTTCATGAATCGGCTGATCTAGTTCGCAAATCGAAACTGGTAATATCACACGATACAGGTTTGCAATATATTGCCTGTGCTTTTAATAAACCAGTACTTGCTATTTGGGGAGGAACATCACCATTATTAGATGTAGAACCATATTATGCAGAGGGTAATATTAATAGGTATGAAAATTTTTTGGTAAAAGGATTGACCTGTCAGCCCTGTTCAAATTTCGGAACTAAAGCTTGTCCTAAAAAACATTTTAAATGTATGGAGGAGCAAAATATTGATGCTATTGTGATGTCTGCAAATTCATACTTAAGGGTATAAAAAAGCCGATCCAAATTGCTTCGAATCGGCTTAAATAAGATTTTAAAGAATTATAAGGTCTTTAAAACTTCATTCATATTTCTAACAGCATCTGCACTCTTATTGAAAGCAGCTTGTTCTTCTTCGTTTAATTTGAAATCAAGAATTTTTTCCCATCCGTTTTTGCCTATTACAACAGGAACGCCCAAACAGATATCTTTTTGTCCATATTCGCCTTCTAAAGCAACGCAACAAGTAAACAATTTCTTTTCATCGCGTAAAATGCTTTCTACTAAAGCTGCTCCTGCAGCACCTGGTGCATACCAAGCTGATGTGCCAATTAGTTTAGTTAAAGTAGCACCGCCTACCATGGTATCAGCAACGATTTGATTTTGCTGTTCTTTGGTAAGAAAATTGGTAACAGGCGCACTGTTCCAAGTTGCGTGACGAATTAAAGGAATCATCGTAGTATCGCCATGTCCACCAACAACAACTGCATTTAAATCTGCAGGACTACATCCAAGATGTTGACTTAATTGATATTTAAATCTGGCGCTGTCTAAAGTGCCACCCATTCCAATAATACGATTTTTAGGTAAACCAGTAGATTGTAAGGCTAAATAAGTCATAGTATCCATTGGATTACTAATCACAATGATTATAGTGTTTGGAGAATATTTCAGGATATTTTCAGCTACACCTTTTACAATTCCTGCATTAGTTCCAATTAAATCTTCGCGGGTCATACCTGGTTTACGAGGAATGCCTGAAGTAATTACAACCACATCAGATCCTGCAGTTTTGCTGTAATCGTTAGTGCTACCACTTATTCTGGTGTCAAAACCTAATAATGCAGCTGTCTGCATCATATCTTGTGCTTTACCTTCTGCCAAACCCTCTTTAATGTCGAGGATTACCAATTCCTGTGCCAAGGCAGCACGGGCAATATTATCGGCACAGGTTGCACCCACGGCACCAGCACCTACAACAGTAACTTTCATAAATGAAGCTATTTAGAGATTGATTAATTTTTTAACGCCGTAAAGGTACTACTTGCTTAATTCTTATTGCTGATAAAAATCAATTAATTAAGTTTTAACACAGCTAATAAGTCCTTCATTTCAGCTCCTCCTTCAAAGGCCTTAATGAATAGGTTATTTTTGTCGTATACTGCTACAAATGGCGTGAATTTCACTCTGTAAAAGCTTGGAAGTTTATAATCGAGGTCCCTTCCCATAAACATATTGGGGTATTTACTTATTTCATATTTTAAATAAAACTCACTGATTTCAGGCATTGATTTAAAACTTACCCAGACAAAATTTACTTTATTGAATTTGTCAATGCTTTTGATGATCTCTTTCATTTCATGCTGACAGTGCCCGCAATCAGGCGCGAAATAAATGATTACCGTATACTCCTTTTTAGGTAATTGTTCTTTTGTAAACCAAGTATTATCGAGCCGCATTATTTTAAATGCGGGCATCCGATTATCTTTTTTATAAGGTGGTATGGTATCAAAAGGTGCCTGTGCATTTAGGGTAGTAGCACAAAATGAAATCAAACAAAAAACAAGTAGTTTTTGTAACATGATCTTTTATTTTCTAGTTTAATTTTTTATTTGGTAAATCGTCATTTGCTTCCAGCATTCGCATCTGTTTAGCATCCTGTAAAAATTCAGAAGCGAAGATGAAATCATTCAATAGTTTGTCTTTGCTAAAAATGATGTCTTTATTAGTGCCTTCCCATTGTTTTATTCCATTATATAGATAAACAATATGATCACCAATTTCCATCACACTATTCATATCATGTGTAATAACAATGGTTGTAATCTTATATTCATCAGTGATTTCTTTGATGAGTTTGTCAATAACCATCGATGTTTGAGGATCCAGACCTGAATTTGGTTCGTCGCAAAAAAGGTATTTTGGATTTAGCACAATTGATCTTGCAATACCCACTCTTTTTTTCATTCCACCACTTATTTCTGAAGGGAATTTAGTATGTGCATCTTGTAAATTAACACGATCAAGCACTTCATCTACTCGGCGCATTTTTTCAGCCCTTGTCCATCTGGTAAACATATCCAAGGGGAATAAAATATTTTGTTCCACAGTCATCGAATCGAATAAGGCCGTGCCCTGAAACAGCATCCCTATTTGCTGACGTAATTGTTTACGGGTATCATTATCCATCGAAAACATATCTGCACCATCATAAATAATTTGACCGGCGTCGGGTTTAAATAATCCTACCATACATTTAGTAAGTACAGTTTTGCCGCTACCGCTGGTGCCTATAATAAGGTTGCATTTACCTGGCTCCATGATGGCACTGATATCGTTCAGAATCACTCGTGCGCCAAATTGTTTTACTATATTTTTTATTTCGATCATTCGTATGTAAACTACATTTTTGTTCTATAACACCGTAATTTGGTTTCTTAATAAGTCGGTAAATTCATCTCTTTTTCTAATAAGTGAAACTTTGCCTTCTAAAACAAGCACTTCAGCTGGTTTGTATCGGGAATTATAATTGCTCGACATTTCAAACCCGTATGCTCCTGCATTATAAATAGCTAGCAGGTCTCCTTCATGAACTTCATGTAAATGTCGGTCTGTTCCAAATGTATCGGTTTCACAAATATTACCAGTAATCGTGTAGGTTTTCGTTTCGCCAATTAAGTTACTGATATTGGCAATGCGATGATATGCATCGTACATCATCGGACGAATTAAATGATTCAGGCCAGTATCAACCCCAGCAAACACCGTATTTTGAGAAGTTTTTAGCACATTCACTTTTGTAATTAAATAACCAGATTCACTCACCAAATATTTTCCCGGTTCAAACCAACATTGAAACTTTCTTTGGTGTTTATTTTCCAAATTTGTGAGAAATTTTTCAATTTCTGATCCCAATAGTTTGATGTCAGTTTCATGATCGTGCGCTTTATAAGCTACCTTAAATCCACCACCTAAATCCAGAAATTCCAATTCGGGAAAATGAGGAACCAATTCAAAAAACACTTCTGCCACTTTCATAAATACGGATACGTCTTTGATTTCACTTCCGGTATGTATGTGTAAACCTCTGATAAAAATATGATGCTGTTGAACCAGATCTAATATCTCATTTAACTGCTCAATAGGAATTCCAAATTTACTGTTGCTATGTCCTGTGGAGATTTTAAGATTACCCCCAGCCATAATATTGGGCCTTAAACGAATACCTACTGGGTAACTATGACCATATTTTTTTCCAAATTTTTCAAGGTTGGAAAGACTATCGATATTAATATTAATTCCTAATCCAACTGCTTCTTCGATTTCAGTGAAATCAATTCCATTACTGGTATAGAGTATATTCTCTGGCTTAAAACCTGCATGCAGGGCTAAGTGAGCCTCATTTACAGAACTACAATCAATAGAACAACCAATGGATAGTATGTGTTTGAGTATATTGATATTGGTTAATGCCTTACTGGCATAGAAGAATCTGGTATTAGAATTTGAAAAAGCAGTTTGCAAATTTCTAAATTGGGCCGTTATTTTATCGGCACTATAAACATATAAAGGTGTTCCGTATTTATTGGCGATACTGGATAACAGTTCGGGTGACAATTCTTGCTGCATCCTGCGAAGATAATTGTCTTAAGCCATGGTCTAAAAAATTGAGTACATTATTCTGATTTTTCTTCTCCTGCTTCATCAGCAGGATCTTTTGAATCCTCATGATTGGTAGAATCTGAAGGAGGGGGAGGGGTTGGACTTTCCTCAGAATTTGCGTCTTCCTCAGGAATAATTAATTCTCCATCTTGATTTACAGCAATTGAAGAAATGTTTTCAGTGGCAGTTTCTTCTTCTAATGGTTCATATCCTATATGTTCTGCAATAGGCTGATTGGTAAAGTCTTCCGGACGAGTGCCTTCCACTAATTGTTCTGCTAATACTTCACGAATTTTGGGTAGGTCTGCGGCACTATTAATTCCGAAATAGTCCATAAAGTTTTTAGAAGTAGCATATACCAAGGGTTTGCCTGGCGCGTGTTCGTTTCTTCCGCTAATTAATATCAGCTCTTTTTCTAATAATTTCTGAATACTATAATCGCTATTTACCCCACGAATGGCTTCAATCTCACCTTTAGTGATAGGTTGTTTATACGCAATGATTGCCAATGTTTCTAAAGCGGCATTTGACAAACGCTTCAGAAATTTATCTCCATTTAATTGTGCAATGGTTTTATGATATTCCTTTTTTGTAAGGAATTGCCATCCGCCGCCGCTTTCTTTCACTTCGAAAGGATAAAATTCAGAATCGTATTTTTCTTTGATGCCTTCTAATGCACTCTCTACTTGATCTAACATGATTCGTTCTTCTAAAAACCCAAAACTGTTATTGATCAATTCAACGATGTCTAGCGATGTAAGTGGTTTATCACTTGCAAAGATCAAGACTTCAATGTGTGGTATGATAGTGCTAATTTCCAATGTCTGAATTTCTTTTGTGATTTGAAAGATAAGGGTTTTGCTTTATCCTTGCAACGCTGCTGCACCACTCACGATTTCTGTCAACTCGGTAGTAATAGCGGCCTGACGAGCACGGTTATAACTTATCTTGAGTGATTTTAATAATTCATTTGCGTTTTCGCTAGCCTTATCCATTGCTGTCATACGAGCACCATGTTCACTCGCATTACCATCTAACACTGCTTTGTATAATTGTGTGTTGAGAATTTTTGGCATCAATTCTGCAATTAGCACTTCTACTTCAGGCTCAAACAGGAAGTCATTATTTTTATTTCCTACCGGCTTTGCTACTTTAGGAATAGGAAGAAACTGCTCTGCAACAAATATTTGTGTTGCAGCATTCTTGAACTCACTATAAATGATTTCTATAGCATCGAACTCTTTATTTTCAAAGGCCTTCATGGCAGCTTGAGCAGCTGCCTGAACAGTTTCAAATTTAAGATTCAAGAAAACATCTTTATAAGTATCATTTGTTTTATATCCTGATTTAGTTAATGCTTCAAATCCTTTTTTCCCAATATTCCAGATTTGCACTTTTCCTTTTACAGCCTGACTACTGTATTTTTCTTCTATAGTAGACTTTGCCAATTTAACAAGGTTTGCATTATAACCGCCACACAATCCTCTATCACTAGTTACCACTATTAACAATACATTTTCTATAGTTCTAACTTCTGCCAGTTTTAGTGTAATGCCTCCATCAATGCTACTTACAATATTGCTAAGCATTTCTTGTAATTTTTTGGCATAAGGGCGCATTTGGGTAATGCTATCTTGGGCACGACGTAATTTGGCAGCACTCACCATTTTCATGGCTTTCGTAATTTGCTGGGTGCTTTGAACACTTTTAATTCTGTTACGTACTTCTTTTAATTGGCCTGCCATATGTTAAGTTTCAAGTTTTGCGTTTTATATAACCGGTTTTATAGCCGGTTTTGGGTTGCAAAAGTAGCAGAAACACCCTGAAATTCCATCCTTTTCATCAAAAATCACTTCATGTGGAAAAAATAAGCCTCGGTATGTACAGTAGACAGCCACTTTTCATCCCATTTTATTAAAGAGGCATTATTAAACCTACCCCATTTGCTGTACTAGCAAATTGAAGATTACCTAAGTATTTGTTCAATAATTGACCATTTTGGCGGTGTTCTATGTACTGAATGAGGTCAAAAACCAATAGAAAGCTACCTTGCAATATTAAACTTCCACCATAACCTTTGGTTTGCTCATTTAATTTGTTTGTACCCCGTTCGCGTAAATATAGACCGGTAGTGATATAAGACAGATCTAGCCCTGAATTGAGCAAAAGCAAAGATTCTATCTTTTGTTGCTGTCGTAAATTTTGGAGCAGGCTTAATTTCTTATTCATTTGTTTACGCACTTCATAAATCCCATATCCTGCAATAGCAAGGTTAATAATATTGAAATAGGCATTCATTTGATGAAAATAATGTGGGGAGCCTTTTAAATTTCCCGCTGAAATGCTTCCTTGTACCAAATTTGCGCCAGACCAAGCCAATAAAACAGTCATATTTGTTTTATTTAACATAGTTCTTCTCGAGGCAACTGAGTCAGGGATGGTAATGGGTTTTAAGCTGTCGGCCATTACCACTGAACTATCAATTATTTTTTTGGTTAAAGGTTCCTTCGGAATGCTGTTGCTGGTATCTATCAATACTACTTGGGCATAGCCATTTAACACAATTAAGCTTAGAATACAAAATAGAAAGAGAGGTTTCATCGCTATAAAAGTAGATACAGAAATAACAGCTTTTGGCTAACTAATTAAAATTTACAAAATATTAGTGTTTTAGGAATTAGTGTATAATGGTCCTGCTCTATTTAAAATCTTTACCTTTGTTGTCCTTTTGGAAAAAAACTTGCTGACATTTTGACGAAAGCCTTCGAATAGCATCGTTTTTGACAAAAGAAATAAGTTCCAAAAATCACAGTTAAACGAATTATCCAATACTATTATATGTTGAAATTTATTTCTAAGTTATTTGGGGGTAGTAAGAGCGAAAAAGATGTACAATCTATTATGCCTATTATTCAGAAAGTAGGTATTCATTTTCAAGAATTACAGGCCCTCTCTAACGACGCCTTAAGAACTAAAACGGTAGAATTTAAAGAGCGTATAAATTTACATTTAAAAGTTATTGATGATATAATTGCAGGAAAGAATGCAGAGGCAGAGGCTCTTCCAATCAACGATATACATGGACGGGATATTATTTATCAGGAGGTAGATAAATTAAAAAAAGAACGCAATAAAAAAATTGAAGAAGCTCTGGCGATTATTCAACCCGAAGCTTTTGCGGTAGTGAAAGAAACGGCTCGTCGCTTCAAAGAAAATGCTGAGCTCGTTAGTACGGCTACTGAGCTGGATAGAAATTTAAGTGTGAAGAAAGAGTATGTGAGAATTGAAGGAGATAAATCAATTTTTAAAAATACATGGACCGCTGGTGGTGGTTCTGTTACCTGGAATATGGTGCACTATGATGTGCAGTTAATAGGCGGTAGTGTATTGCATTCTGGTAAGATTGCTGAAATGGCAACTGGTGAGGGTAAAACTTTAGTTTCTACTCTACCCGCTTATTTGAATGCGCTTGCCGGTGAAGGAGTGCATATTGTTACCGTGAATGATTATTTAGCTCGTCGTGATAGTGAGTGGAATGGTACCATTTTTGAATGGTTGGGAATTACTGTGGATTGTATAGATAAGCATGAACCCAATAGCGAAGCACGTCGCAACGCTTATTTAGCAGATATTACTTATGGAACAAATAACGAATTTGGTTTCGATTATTTGCGTGATAACATGGTGCATACCCCAGAAGAAATGGTACAACGGAAGCACCATTTTGCCATGGTTGATGAAGTGGATTCTGTATTGATTGATGATGCACGAACTCCATTAATTATTAGTGGTCCAATTGGTCACAATACAGGCGAGCAACAATTTTTTGATTTGAAACCTAGGATTGAAAAATTGGTTGATGCACAAAAAAGAGCCACCAATCAATTCTTAAATGAGGCCAAGAAAAAAATAACTGATGGAAATGATGATCCTAAGGATGGAGGATTGGCATTGTTCAGAGCACACCGTGGATTACCAAAGAATAATGCTTTAATTAAATTCTTGAGTGAACCTGGTATTCGTGTGAAATTGCAGAAAGCTGAAAACTATTATTTAGCAGATCAGAGCAGAGAGATGCCGATTGCAGATCAGGAATTATTTTTCTATATCGATGAAAAAAATAACTCAGTTGAATTAACAGATAAAGGCATTGGCTTAATCACAGGAGCCGGGGAAGATCCAAATTTCTTTGTGATACCCGATATCAGTGTGTCATTAGCACAAGTAGAGCAGGAAAGTTCTTTAGAGGCGGAAGAAAAATTACATCGTAAAGAAACTATTATCAACGATTATTCTGTTAAGGCAGATCGTATACATACTGTACAGCAATTATTAAAAGCCTATACCTTGTTTGATAAAGACATTGAATATGTGGTAATGGATGGTGCTGTTAAAATTGTAGATGAACAAACTGGTCGTATTCTGGATGGTAGAAGATATTCTGATGGTTTGCATCAAGCTATAGAAGCAAAAGAAAATGTAAAGATTGAGGCAGCAACTCAAACATATGCTACCGTTACCTTACAGAACTATTTCCGTATGTATCATAAGCTTTGCGGGATGACGGGAACTGCAGAAACGGAAGCAGCTGAATTATGGGACATTTATAAATTAGATGTTGTTACCGTACCTACCAATGTGGTGGCAATCAGAAAGGATGATCAGGATTTGGTTTTCAAAACCAAGCGTGAAAAATTTGGAGCAGTAATTGATGAGATTGTAAAATTAAGAGAAGCTGGAAGGCCTGTACTAGTGGGTACAACTTCTGTTGAAGTAAGTGAATTGTTGAGTCGTATGTTACGCCAAAAGCAGATTCCACATAATGTATTAAACGCGAAACAACACGCCCGTGAAGCACAAGTTGTTGCCGAAGCAGGTTTTGCCGGAGCAGTAACCATCGCTACTAATATGGCGGGTCGTGGTACAGATATTAAACTTGGACCAGGGGTGAAAGAAGCCGGTGGATTAGCAATTCTTGGTACAGAGCGTCACGAATCACGGAGGGTAGATCGTCAGTTAAGAGGTCGTGCTGGACGTCAAGGTGACCCTGGATCTTCTTTATTCTTTATTTCACTGGAAGATGATTTAATGCGTATGTTCGGAAGTGAACGTATTGCAAAAGTGATGGACTTTGCTGGATATAAAGAAGGTGAGGTAATTCAACATAGTATGATTACTAAGTCTATCGAGCGGGCTCAGAAAAAAGTAGAGGAAAATAACTTTGGTATTCGTAAGCGTTTGCTTGAATATGATGATGTGATGAATAAGCAACGTACTGTTATTTATAGCAAACGAAATCACGCTTTATTTGGAGAACGTCTGGCGTTGGATTTAGATAACGCTTTGTACTCTGTTGCCGAAGGATTAATTAATTCATTTAAAGAGTTAAACGACCATGAAGGTTTTAGGCTTGCTGTAATTGTGAACTTTGGAATAGATTCAAGCATATCTGCGGAAGAATTATCCAGGGGAAGTGAATCGGTACTTGCTGAGAGATTATATAATGAAGCCGTTGAAAACTACGAGCGTAAGAAAGCTAATCTTGCTGAACAAAGTATCCCTGTTTTCAAAAATATCAGAAGAGATCAAGGAGCGCATATTGAAAATGTAATTGTTCCCTTTACAGATGGTCGCCGTGTTATACAAGTATTAGCTCCCTTGGATAAAACTTTACAAACCGGTGGTATTGAATTGTTAAATGCCCAGGAAAGAACCTGTACACTTGGTTTTATCGATGATGCATGGAAAGAACATTTACGGGCTATGGACGATCTGAAACAGAGTGTTCAAACTGCTACCTACGAACAAAAAGATCCTTTAGTAATTTATAAAATGGAAGCATTTGATCTTTTCAAAAAAATGGATGGTGAAGTGAATCGTGAAATTGTTCAGTTCCTTTGTCATTCTGCGATTCCATTGAATGAAGGTGATACCGTAAAAGAAGGACGTCATCAAAAAACCGATTTGAGTAAAATGAAAACTCAAAAAGAAGACATTGATCAGGCGCCTACTGAAAATGATTATTATGATCCAACTCCTGTAAAGCAACAGCCCATTCAAGTGGGTCCTAAAATTGGAAGAAATGATCCATGCCCATGTGGAAGTGGAAAGAAATTTAAATCTTGCCATGGTAAGGAAGCGTCATAAAAGTAAAATGTAGAAATTCAAAAATATATATTGTTAACACTAGCCATTAGCCTAGGGCTCTTAACATCTATTTGAAAATAAAAGCCCTGCCCCTGATTTGGGTGCAGGGCTTTTTATTGAACATGCCTTCGTTTCTTTAGCTACCTTTATGCCTCAATTGAATAGTATGAAACTGAACCAATATATAGACCATACAGTTCTGAAGCCTACTACACTAATTGCTGATATTGATAAGCTTTGCAATGAAGCAATTAAGTATCAGTTTGCAGCAGTTTGTGTTCCTCCTAATTTTGTAAAACAAGCAAAACTACTTACTCAGGGTTCAACCGTAAAAGTTGCTACAGTTATCGGTTTTCCATTTGGATATTCTGCAGTGGAAGCAAAGATTGCAGAAATCGTTTTGGCAATGGTTGATGGTGCAGATGAATTAGATGTAGTATGTAATATTTCAGCCATCAAAAACAAAGACTTTACCTATCTCGCTAATGAGATTAATCATATTATGCCAATTGTTAAGGGCAGGGGTAAAACAATCAAAGTGATTATTGAAAGTGGGGTGTTAACAGACGAAGAAATAATTGCCTGTTGTGATATTTATGGTGCTGCTGGTATTGATTATTTAAAAACTTCAACTGGCTATGCCGACAAAGGGGCTAGTGTGACCACAGTTAAATTGTTCAGATTGCATTTGCCTGAACATGTTAAAATAAAAGCTTCAGGTGGCATTAGGGATTATGCCTTTGCTAAGGAATTAGTAGATGCTGGAGCAACTCGTTTAGGTTGTAGTGCTGGTGTAGCCATTGTAGCTGGAACTCCTCTAAATGATTCAGAATATTAATTTTAACTTACAGAAGAAATTCAAAAATCAAAATTTAAAATTCAAAAAATGTGGAAGAGAATTATAACTGGTAGTTTATTTTTTGGATATGGGTTTTTGGCTTCAGCTAACACCATAAAAGATACTGTGATTGTTCACAAGGATGCAAGGATGGATATACTTACGAGCAAGCAAATTATAGCTAACAAAAAGGCCTCTTTACTAACTAGTACTGGTTTATATAAAGGTTATCGAATTCAAGTGGTGAGTACTTCAAATCGAGATCAGGCGTTTAAAATAAAAGGTGAATTATTAAGTCGTTATCCTGATCAGAAATCATACGCTTTGTTTCAATCGCCCAATTTCAAAGTTAGGATTGGCAATTTTTTAAAGAAAGCTGATGCAGAAAAGTTTAAATTACAAGTGCAGAAACTATATACAACAGGCGTTTTTGTGGTGGAAGATGCAATTGATTATACACCAACAAAAGAGGAAGAAGAACAATTACTTCAACAATAATTTTTCATGGAACTGAAACAAAGCATACAAGAAAAGGCGAAATCCTATTCGGAAAAATTTATTCAAATACGCAGGCATCTTCATGCACATCCAGAACTTAGTTATCAAGAATTTGAAACCAGCCAATTTGTGCAAAAGCAATTGCAAGAATTGGGTATCCCTTTTGAAACTTTAGCTACTACTGGTGTTTTAGCAATAATCAAAGGGCGAAACCCAGATTCCCGAGTTATCGCTTTGCGTGCAGATATGGATGCTTTGCAGATTACTGAGGAAAATGAAGTGAGTTATGCTTCAAAAAATGAAGGTATAATGCATGCTTGTGGTCATGATGTACATACAACTATTTTACTCGGAGCTGCTCAAATATTAAGCGAATTAAAAGATGAATGGGAGGGCACTATTAAATTATTATTTCAGCCTGGTGAGGAAAAAAATCCAGGGGGTGCAAGCTATATGATTCGCGACGGTGCATTAGAAAATCCGAGGCCATCGGGCATTATTGCATTGCATGTGCATCCAGGTCTTGATTTTGGTAAGCTTAGTTTTAGAAAAGGGAGGGTGATGGCAAGTGCGGATGAAATTTATATGACTATTAAAGGGAAAGGCGGACATGCTGCTGCCCCGCATCTTACTACGGATACCATACTTATTACCTCGCATTTAATTGTGAGTTTGCAACAAATTATATCAAGAAATAATAATCCACTTTCGCCTTCAGTGTTATCTATATGTTCTATTCAAGGTGGACATACCACTAACGTTATTCCAACTGAGGTAAAATTGAAAGGAACCTTTCGTGCTATGGACGAAGCATGGAGATTTAAAGCTCATGAACTTATACGCAAACAAGCTAAAGGTTTAGTGGAATCAATGGGTGCAGAATTGGATTTAATAATTGATGTAGGTTATCCAACAGTTGATAACGACCCTTCATTTACAGAAGAGAATTGGCAGTTGGCAAATAAGTATTTGGGAAAAGAGAATGTGCAGGAAACGGAATTGCGAATGGGTGCAGAAGACTTTGGGTATTACACACAAAAAATACCAGGCTGTTTTTTTCGTTTGGGAGTTCGCAACGAAGAAAAAGGAATTGTTCATAATGTACATACACCCCAATTTAATATTGACGAAAGGGCAATAGAAATTGGAATGGGAATAATGGCATGGCTAGGTGCACAATCTGGTCATTAAAATTTAATTATGTCGAAACAAGCTGATTTAAGAAGAGAGCAAGCATTGGAATACCATGCAAATGGAAGGCCTGGCAAAATTGAGGTAGTTCCAACAAAGGAAGCAAAGACTCAGAGAGATTTGAGTTTAGCCTATAGTCCTGGAGTTGCTGAACCGTGTAAAGAAATATTTAATAATATCGAAGATGTCTACAAGTATACAGCAAAAGGAAACTTGGTAGGTGTCATTAGCAATGGTACTGCGGTGTTGGGATTAGGTGATATTGGTCCGGATGCCAGTAAGCCGGTAATGGAAGGTAAAGCGGTATTATTTAAAATTTTTGCAGACATCGATGTGTTCGATATCGAAATCAATGAAAAAGATCCTGAAAAATTTGTACAAATAGTTAAAGCCTTGGAACCCACTTTTGGGGGTATTAATTTAGAAGATATAAAAGCCCCTGAATGCTTTTATATTGAGCAACAGCTAAAGGAACAGATGAACATTCCAGTGATGCATGATGATCAACATGGTACCGCCATTATTAGCAGTGCAGCTATGTTAAACGCATTGGAACTTCAAAAAAAGAAAATTGAAAAGGTTCGCTTTGTCATTAATGGTGCAGGAGCCGCTGCAATGGCTTGTATACAATTATATGTAGCATTAGGAGCTCGATATGAACACTTCATTTTATTCGATAAAGATGGAGTTCTACATGAAGGCAGAACAGACCTTGGTCCCATCAGACAAAAATTTGCAGTAAAAAAAACAGATTGGACTTTAGAAACTGCCATGAAAGATGCAGATGTTTTTCTTGGTTTAAGTGTTGGAAATGTGGTGACAAAAGATATGGTGCGTTCAATGGCAAAAAATCCAATTGTATTTGCCATGGCTAATCCAGATCCCGAAATAACTTATCCAGACGCAGCTAGTGTAAGGAAAGATATTATTATGGCAACAGGCCGAACCGATTTTCCTAATCAAGTGAATAATGTATTGGGCTTTCCTTATATTTTTAGAGGTGCTTTAGATGTTAGAGCCAAACAGATTAATGAAGCTATGAAGCTTGCAGCTGTGAGGGCTTTGGCAGATCTTGCTAAAACAGCTGTGCCGGATATAGTGAACATGGCATATAATCAGCAAAACATGAGTTTTGGCCCTGAATACATCATTCCAAAACCATTAGATCCACGTTGGTTATCTACAGTTGCTCCAGCAGTTGCAAAGGCTGCGATAGATTCAGGTGTGGCACAAAAAACGATTGTTAATTGGGAAGCTTATGCAGTAGAGTTGAATAAACGACTTGGACTAGATAATCAGTTAATGAGGGTTATTGGTAATAAAGCTAAAAAAGGTCCTAAGCGTTTAGTATTTGCTGAGGCAGATAATCAGAAAATATTGAAAGCTGCGAGTATTGTTTATGATGAAGGACTTGCCTATCCCATTTTATTAGGTGATCCTGAAAAAATCCGAGAGATAGCTGAGGAGAATAATATTGATTTGACTGATATTCCAATAATTGATCCAAGGAATGATGAAAATGAAATGAAGCGGGAACAATATGCTGATTTGTTTTTCAAAAAACGTCAACGTAGGGGTGTGAATCATTATGAGAGTAATAAACTGATGAAAGACCGTAATCACTATGGTTGTATGATGGTTGAAACTGGTGATGCAGATGCCATGTTATCAGGGCTAACAAAAAACTATGCAGAAGCTATTCGCCCGGCATTACAAATTATTGGTACGGAGGAGGGTGTAAAGAAAATAGCAGGAATGTATTTACTACTCACAAAGAGAGGTCCATTATTTCTTGCAGATACAACGGTAAATTTTAATCCAACAGCAGAAGAATTGGCTGACATTACCATGATGGTGGCAAAAGAAGTACGCAATTTCAATTTAACACCACGTATTGCTATGTTGAGTTATAGCAATTTTGGAAGTAGTGATTCTCCAGAAGCAAGGCTTGTTGCAAATGCTACTAAAATTTTAAAACAGCGCAATCCATCATTAATTGTTGATGGAGAAATGCAGGGAAGTTTAGCTTTTAATAAAGAAATTTTAAAAGATAACTATCCGTTTAGCGAATTGGTTGATGAAGAAGTTAACGTACTAATATTTCCCAATCTCACTTCGGGTAATGTAACTTACAATTTATTAAAAGAGATTGGAGGAGCAGATGCTATCGGCCCTATTTTATTGGGATTGAAGAAGCCAGTACATGTACTACAATTAGGTAGCAGTGTAAGGAATATTATTAATATGGCAATAGTTGCAGTGGTTGATGCTCAGTTAAAGTGTAAGGGAGATATTAATGAAGTAGTTCAAACAAGTAGCTGGTGGAAACGGTTGAAGAAAAAGAATAAATAAAAGATTAATTACAAACTAGTATATGAATTTTTTTACGCATTTCGGTACCTATTTACTTATGTTGAAGGGAATGTTTACCAAGCCCGAAAACTGGCGTATGTATTGGAAAGAATTCATGCATCAATGTGTAGAAATAGGTATAGGCGCGTTACCCATTGT
>CAIJZG010000123.1 GCA_903825065.1 uncultured Bacteroidota bacterium | reverse complement strand
TATGCCTAGCAAATATGGAGCTTGCCTTTTATCCATTATCTTGCAGGCGCATTATACAAAAATGCAAATTTACACTCTTATTTCAGATTTGCATGCGTCAGAAAATTGAATTGAATTATCTCTCCCAATTTGCATTGTTATTGGCTTTATTAGGATTTGGCCTCATTTTAGGCAGTTCCCTTGTTTTAGGAATAGGAGCTAAATTATTACAGGTACCTGTGAAATTGGTGCCTTCGGTATTGGTTGCCCCACAAAATGCAAATATTTCAAGATTTTTAAATACGCTAGCCTCTTTTTTTGCATTTGGTCTGCCAACGATTATTTTAGGTCGTATTGTACATGTAAAAGCCTTTGAATATTTAGGTTTTCGAATAAAAGTAAGTTCCAAACAGATTATTTTGGCTCTAATGATTGCATTTGTTGGTCTAATCATCAGCGGTGCATTAAGTGAAATAAATCTGGCAATTCCCTTACCTGCAAAATGGTTAGCTGCTGCTAAAGAAGCGGAAGCGAAATACAAAGAAAGTATGATGTCGATGATTACTATGAAAACCATGAGTGATTATCTATTATCCATCTTGGTTATGGCAGTTGCTCCAGCCATTTTTGAAGAAATGCTTTTTAGAGGGGCAGTACAAAAAATCTTTGTGGGTTGGTTTAAAAATAGTTTCTGGGGAATCCTAATAGCTAGTGTACTTTTTAGCGCGATACATTTTTCGTTTTTCGGTTTTCTTCCTCGTGTTGCTTTAGGGATGATTTTGGGTTATGTTTTTTATTTTAGCAGGAATCTTTGGTTAAATATCTTTATCCATTTTCTTTATAATGGTATTATTGTTACCCAACTTTTTGTAGCAGCAAAGCAGGGTAAACAAATTGATAAAGCGATGGACGAAACAATGCCAATTTGGTTAGGGATGATTGCAGTGATAAGTATTTTTGTGTTATTGCGGTTATTTAAACAGCAATCGGATTTGGAATTAGCAACCTATTCAAATAATTCACCCAAAAAGGAATTCAATTAGTATGAAAAATTGGGATAAAATATTTAGCACAAAAAACTTGGCTGAAGCAAGTATTATTCAGGGCTTACTCATAGAAAACGAAGTTCCTGTGCAGATTCTAAATAAGCAAGACAGTAGCTATCCAATGTTTGGAGATATTGAATTGTATGTTCCATCCCATTTAAATATAACTGCCCAGCAATTAATAGAGAAAGCACTGCTCAATTAAGATTCGAATACTTTAATGCCTCAATTTTTTTTTACTATCTTGCTTTTGGATACTGCCTTATGCAGTAAATTAATATGGCCCTGAACCTATCTGTTTTTAAAACTCGCACCTTAAGTGCCGTCATTTTTGCTACTATTATGTTAGCCGGACTTATTTATAGTCAATGGACTTTCTTGGTACTTTTTACGGTGATAAATTTTGGCTGTTGGTGGGAATTTAATCGCTTGATGGATAAGATTGAACCAACTTATCATAATCTTCCGAATCTTTTGAAGTATATGATGATGTTGATTGGGTTTTCTTATATGTTGTACATGAGTAATCCTGCTTCATATCCCATTGGGAAATGGAACTTACATGATATTGGGCAATACTTATTAATAGGTTTATCAGGCCTTTTCTTATTAAGTCTTGTTGCATTTTATAAAAAAATTAGTTTTAATAATCTATTATCACTCTTAGCTGGATTTTTATATATCTCTTTGAGTTGGGGGTTGATGATTAAATTAAGGGGCCGTTCAAATATGTATGAACAAGAAACTACTGGTTTAATTATTCCGATTGTATTAATTGCTTCTATATGGGTTAATGATACATTAGCTTATATAACTGGCTCTCTTTTTGGTAGAAGACCTCTTTCCTCAATTTCTCCAAAGAAAACATGGGAAGGCACCATTAGCGGAGCAATATTGGCGATATTGGTAATCAGTTATGGAGGGAATACTTTTTTAGGTATACCATTTCGCTTATTGATACTGATTTCATTTATTGCAGTTGTCATGGGCACATTAGGAGACTTATTGGAAAGCAAATTAAAACGCTTAGCGGGTGTGAAAGATAGTGGCAGCATGATGCCTGGCCATGGTGGGTTTCTCGATAGATTTGATTCATTATTGTTAGCAACACCTTATGTGTGGTTATTCGCTGATATGTTTATATAGTGGCTCAGCCTATTTTATTGAAGGAATTATAACAATCTATTAAATTTGCAGATTAAGTTTAAAAAATGACAATACATAAAGAAGGATATCAATCTATTGGAATTGGAGCATTGATTTTTGGCGTGCTCAATTTAATTTCTTTTACATTTTTCAATGTTTCCCAACCCTGGGTAGCGTTTTTGATATTTATAGTAACACTTGGTGTTTTCTTATTTCTGGTTTCATTTTTTAGAATTCCAAATAGGACCTTAACCATTAACGGAGATCAAATAATTTGCCCTGCAGATGGGAAAGTGGTAGTAATTGAAGAAGTGATTGATTCTGAATATTTCAAAGACAAACGTATACAGTTAAGTGTGTTCATGAGTCCTGCTAATGTACACGTTAATAGAAATCCGGTTGATGGTGAAGTTGTTTATAACCAATATCATAAAGGAAAATACCTGGTTGCCTGGCATCCGAAATCGTCTACAGAAAACGAACGTTGGAGTGTAGTAGTTAAGAATCCTCATGGTGAGTTACTATACAAACAAATTGCAGGTGCACTTGCAAAGAGAATTTGTAATTATACCAATGTGGGTCAGCAAGTGAAGCAAACAGATGAATATGGATTTATAAAGTTTGGAAGCCGGGTTGATTTGTTATTGCCCCTTACTGCTAAAATTCATGTTGAATTGAACCAGGTTGTAAAAGGCGGGGTAACTGTTTTGGCTAGCTGGTCTTAAAATTCAAAAGTAAAATTCAAAATATTAAAGTCGTCAGTCCACAATAGTTGAGGCTAACGACTTTTTTTTATAAAATATTTTCCAATTCTTTTAAGTGATAAATCATATAAGTAGCCTTAACAGTAGGTTCCACTTTTAAATGATTTACAAAAATGGTATCAATTCCAGCATTGATCCCCCCTTGTATATCTGCATCCTGGTTATCACCAATCATAATACTTTCTTCAGGAACAGCCCCAGCCTTATTTAATGCGTAGTCAAAGATTTCTTTATGTGGTTTAAGACTATTACTTGCTTCAGAAGTAACTACCTGATCAAAATATGCGGTAAGATTGCTTTCTCTTAATTTATTATGTTGCACCGATTCAAATCCGTTGGTAACTAAATGTAGTTTGTAATTCTTGTTTTTTAGATAGTTAAGAATTTCAATAGTATAGGGGAATAATTTTTTCTTTGTAGGTAATAACTCTAAAAATTGAACTGACATTTTTCTAGCTAAAGGTTCATCTGCAATTTTAAATTCGAGCAATGCCAGCCACATACGTTTCCATCTTAATTCTTCTTGTCTTATAAAACCTTTCGTATATCTATCCCATAATCGGTGGTTATGATGACTATAATGCGTAAAAAATTGTTCAAAATCTAACACACCTTTTTCTTTAAGTAAGTTACTTTCGTACAAATCATTTAGTGTTTCTTTTGAGTTTGCTTCAAAATCCCAAAGCGTGTGGTCGAGGTCGAAAAATAGCTGTTGATATTGCATGGGCACAAAATACGAACAAATACAATCGAAGGATTCCTAAAAATGAGCGAACTTTACCGCGCAAATCGTTTATATGAATATTATTATCACTGGAGCATCGAAGGGAATAGGTAAAGCAATTGCAATGGCTTTTGCAAAACCGGGTAATCAACTATTAATCTGTAGCAGAAATGAAAAGGAATTAATAGAGACAGCAAAAGAACTTCAAGAAAAAAATCCTGATACGATTATCCAATATAGGGCTACTTATATGGGTAATAAAACTGATGTGCTTCATTTTGCTGATTGGTGTTTAAAGTTTGGGGTTCCAGATATTATCATCAATAACGCGGGACAATTTATACCAGGCAGTATTCATAATGAACCGGACGGGCATCTTGAAAAAATGCTTGAAATAAATTTATATAGTGCTTATCATCTTACCCGTCGATTATTGCCAAGCATGATAAAGCAAAAGAGTGGACACATTTTTAATGTATGTTCCATCGCTTCGTTGAATGCATACGCTAATGGAGGCGCATATAGTATTAGTAAATTTGCTTTATTGGGATTTAGTAAAAATTTACGGGAAGAGATGAAACCCAATGGAATTAAGGTAACCGCTGTTTTGCCAGGAGCTACCATGAGTGCTAGTTGGGCAGGAGCGAGCATAGATCCCAATAGAATTATGGAAGCCAATGATATTGCTACAATGATATATGCTGCTTCTCAATTATCTGCTCAGGCAGTTGTAGAAGACATTATATTGAGACCTCAGTTGGGCGATTTGTAGTTCAATTTTGAGTTAACTAGATTTTCTTTTTGTTTAGGATAGAAAAAGCACTTTCATCTTTTACAATTGTATTTCTAAGAATACCTAGACCTTCTATTTCCAGTTCAATGCTATCGCCAGCTTTTAACCAGCGGGCATCTGCAATGGGGTCTTGTAATTTACTTGTGATATTATTTTCCAGAAAACAACCCGTACCCACGGTACCACTTCCAATGATATCTCCAGGTTGTAGGTTCACTCCGTAAGCACATCTCTCGATAATTTCAGCAAAAGTCCATTGCATCTCCGATAAATTTCCTGCACTCACTTGTTCTCCATTTACGGCACATTTCATTTCCAGTTTCCAATTTTTTCCAATATGACCAACAGATGCCGGTATTTCATATTGCTCCAATTCATCGAGAGTTACCAGGCAGGGTCCGATTGCTGTTGCAAAATCTTTACCTTTTGCAGGACCAAGATTCAATTGCATTTCCTCAAGCTGCATTTTACGTGCACTAAAGTCATTAAATATCATTAATCCTCCAATATAATCATCTGCTTCTTCTGCAGTTATATTTCTACCATGTTTACAAATTACAATGGCTGCCTCTAATTCAAAATCGAGTTCTTCTAAATGGTCTGGCATACATTCGATATTGCCCTGTCCAAAAATACTATGATGATTGCTAAAATAGAAAACGGGAAACTGATCGTAAGCTTTATTTAAATCAGCATGTGGGTTCTTTCTTGTGGCCATAGCGTGTTGGCGGAATGCATAAGCATCTCTGCAAGAAGTGGGGAATGGAATGGGTGCTAATAAATGTATTTCCTCAATTGGGATACCTCTGTCGGAATTAATGCGGCCAGATTTAATTGCGGCATAAACCTGTTGCGCTATTGGAAACATATCTTCCCAATAGTTTAAAAACATATTCATACTATTAGGTAATTCTGGATGCAGGAGATCGCAATCGAATACTAGTCCATCCACTAAAAATGCCAATTGATCATGTCCGTCGGTGAGATAAGAAACCAGTTTCATAAACGATTTATTGAGTTACGAAAATAGGTTAAAAAGAGTAGTACAATGTGCTTGCTTTTTTTATAAATAATTTTTAACTTAGTGTCGAATGCTGGTTATATCCCACTATCTCCTGCCAAATATTTGAATTTCGCTCATTACAAAAAATTGTAAGACCGTAATTATGGATAGAGAGGATATTTATATTATCAGTCGTAATAGTAATTGGTCAACAAAAAATGTTGATGCCACATTAAAGCAGGTTGTTTACAATGATGCTTCTGCCTGGAAAAAATTTCTACGTTTGTTTTTATTGATTCTTGCTATAGGATTTGTAACCTCAGGTATCCTTTTCTTTTTTTCATACAACTGGTATGGAATGAATAAATTCCTAAAAATTGGATTAATTGAACTTATCATCATCGTAACTACAGGCATTGCACTCTTTGCAAAAGTTAGTTTATTAATAAAGAATATTCTATTAACAGCAGTATCGGTTTTGGTTGGTGCTTTATTTGCAGTATACGGACAGATATATCAAAGTGGAGCTACGGTGTATGACTTTTTTCTGGCCTGGACTGTATTTGTAACTATCTGGGTGGTCATAACCAATTATGCTGTTTTATGGGCCTTTTTTCTGTATTTGATCAATGCCACTTTTGCTTTTTATGTTCAACTGGAGACTAGTCGTGTATCTGAACATCAGGCATTTCTAATTGTGATATTAATGAATGGAATTTGGTTATTGCTTTTTTTATTACTCTCTAAAAAGTATGATTATTTTAAAATAGCAAACTGGTTGAAAAATGCTGTTTTCGTAGGCATTGTTGCTGTTTCAGCGTTTTCAGTTTGGGAAGGGATATTCGAAAAATTCGAACCTATTTTATATGCTTTGATCACTTGCACTTTGGTGATTTATTTTTTGGGATTAAAATATGCATTTGCAAATAAAAATCTCATTTTCCTTTCTATTATTCCCTTCAGTTTTATTTTTATTCTTACTGCCTTTTCCATGAAAGCGTTCCCAAGAGAATGGGTTTTCCTCATTAATGGCATTTTTGTAATGGTTAGTGTAGGATATCTGATAAAATATTTGCTCTTAATTCAAAAATCAGAGAAATGGCAAAGTTAGAGCATATCAAAAAATTAATTGAAGACATACAGCATTCAGAAGGAGAAGGATTTGTTTTGAATCAAATGAACCTCTCAGAAGAAATTAGTAAATATGAAAAAGAGAATGCAAGTTTAATAATTAAAATAATTACAATTCTAGGCGGGTTTTTAGGAAGCACATTTCTGGTTGCATTTATCAGTATGACGTTTCAATTAAATAAGAATCAAAATTTTATACTTGCTTTTGGAGTTATACTGATTGTAGGTGCTGTTTTATCAAGTAGATTTAGTAAGCTATTGATTTTCGATACTATTTTTGTTGCCATACTTTTATGGGGCATTTTATTAATTTCTGTAAGTTCATCTAGTTTGAATATTGCGTCAAGCTGGATCAGCTTTTACTTTTTATTAATTGGAGTATTTGCGATCTTATTTTCAAAAAATAGCTATCAAATTTTGATTGCATTATTAATGATTGCCGGTAGTTTATTATGGATGATACAGATCTATAAATATTTCTGGCTTTTTCATGCTTTCACCATTGTCATAGTTGTTGGATTAGTTCAAATCTTTTTAAATGAAGCTACATTCATCTCTTCAAAGCATTATTTTTCAAAATTATATGACTCTTCAAAGATTGGACTCATTTTAATTCTATTAATTAGTTTGGGAATCATCAGTATTAAGTCTGAAATACCTTTTGATGTAAAATATCCATGGATCTCCTCTCTTCCTATTATTGTTGCTATTTTACTATTTATTAATATTCTGATGAATAAATTGGGAATAGCAGAAAGGAATACTAAATCTTTTGTTTATTTGATATCTCTAATAGTTTTAGCATTGACTGTGATTTCTCCTGCAATTGTAGGGTCTATACTTGTTTTACTTTTTTGTTTTTATATAAATTATAAAACAGGATTTATAATAGGAGTTTTAAGTATAATATTTTTTGTTTGTATGTTTTATTATGAACTTAATTATAGTCTTTTGATAAAATCAGAAATGCTTTTTGTTTCGG
>CAIJZG010000122.1 GCA_903825065.1 uncultured Bacteroidota bacterium | reverse complement strand
TAATCCTTTAAATCAAATAAGTATGTTGATTACGCAGCAGTCCCCGAATATTGTTTAATTGAATTTAAGTCATTTTCTAATTGACCTTTTTCTTCTTCTATATCAAAATCATTCTGTAATCCCAGCCAAAATTTTGCAGAATTATTAAAATACTTAGATAGGCGAAGAGCAGTATCTGCCGTAATCCTCCTTCTGCATTTTATAATTTCTGATATGCGCGTTTGGGGAATTCCAATATCTTTTGATAAGCGATATGCTGTGATTCCTAAAGGGGTTAAAAACTCCTCAACTAGCACTTCTTCGGGATGTATGTTTTTTAATTTTTTCATGATTAATATTTTAGTGGTAATCAATTATTTCAACTTGTTCAGCATTGCCATTTTTCCAAATGAATATAATTTGCCACTGATCATTAATGCGGATTGATTAGTAATTTTAAAAATTTCCTTTTGGCTTTTCTAATTTATTCGATGGAAGAATTTGCAGGTCAATAATATTTTGAGAGTTATTCAGCATCCTCTGCTTTCTTCTGGCAATTTCTTGAATTGTTGGAGGTAGAATCTTTATTCGTTCTCCTTCCCAGATTTTTCCGGTATCCTTATCTCCAAATGAAATAATCATAGTTACGTTTTACGTAACTAACGTCAAGGGTATGTATATCCTCGAATAATCCAAAATTTTATCCAAATCCTTCCAAATCTGGCAAGAACTAGGTAGAGTAATACAGAATGCTTTATGCTAAGGATTTGTAATTGGTTTATCTAATACCAATTAAATATTTTAAAGAGGAGGTTATAGCGGTTGTTAAATTACACGAAGACTAATATTATAGGGCTTTTGTAAATTTCTTATGTGTATTTAAATATTCATTCGCTTCGTAAAATGAATGAGTTCTTGTTCTTTTATTTTGCGCAGTGACTTCTATAACTTTACAGCCCTCTTGAACGAGTAAAACTTCAATCGACTTCAACAATTTCTGACCAATTCCATTATTCCGAAACTCATTTAATACATACAGTTCTTGAATCTCTGCAACTTTTTCGCAGTGATGAAGTAACAATTGGGTATGACAACTAATAAATCCTACTATTTGTTGTTCATTATTTTTAGCAACCAAATAGTAATTATTTGGATTTTGGATATTTGTTTCAAAGATTTGCTCAAATATTTTATAGTTGAAGTTGAATCCCTCTAAGTCGCAAATAAATTCATAAATCTTTGGAGCATCGTTCTTTACTATTTTACCAATTTTAATTTCCATAATTTATTTATTTAAAAAGAACATTAATTAATTGTTATAGTAGTATCAATTTATAGTTAATGAATTATGAAGTATTTATTAAATTCAAGAATTCCTGAATAACTTATTTCAGTTCTTTAAAACTAAATATAAATTTACGTCAATAGTTCACTTGTTTTTACAATTCAAATTGAACTTCTAAAAACTAATTACGTTATCTTATTATTTTATTTTGGGAAAAATTATTTTACGAACTTTTATATCAAAGAATAATCATCACGATCTTTTATTTCAATTGAATAAAAGTTTAAATGAAAATCAGGAGAAAATTACAAATATCGTGGTAGCAGAATTATTAGATGAGAAAAAAGAATTTGAACTCACCTATCTGAAATATATAAATATGCTCGACGAATTGAATGAACTGATTGATCAATATAAATTTAAGCAAAACCAATTAAGAAAGAAGATTCGTTTATTGCAAATTAAATTTAATAAGATTGAGAAAAATAAGGAGAAAATAGTGTCTAATACCTAATTGATTACATTTTTCTAAAGCTTTTTTATTCTTTTAGTTCCGTTTAGGATAATTTGCATTCCCTTTTGCATAAAACCATAGAATCCGATTCATTTTAGCATCCTCTCCACTATCAAGATCTTTAAATACTTCGTTTTGAGATTCCAATGCAAACTTTTTTGCTTTGCCAGAAAGTGAATGAGCATCAGGATTCATTTGATCCAGTGGAATATTATTAGTAATGGCAGTATATTTTTTATAGTTTTTTTCTAATTGAAAACAATCGGTCATTAGTCTTGCACTCGCATCAATAATATTCATAGGTGGAAGCCCTAATATTTGCTCAATGCTACGCAACATGGAAGTTTGATTATAGTTTGTGCCTACTAGTTTTCCATTACTATACGGACTTATCACCAACCCAACAGTTCTGTAGGAAGATATATGATCCCAACCACCTTGTGAATCATCTTCTGTAATAAAAATAGCTGTTGAATCCCAATACTTACTATTGCTGATGGCTTCTACAATTCTTCCAACTGCCAGATCATTATCTGCAACCATCGCATTCGGGGTTGGAAATCCGGGTGAAGTTCCAGCACTATGATCATTTGGTAATGAAAGAACCAATAAATT
The DNA here is from genome assembly GCA_903825065.1 of uncultured Bacteroidota bacterium. Taxonomy (GTDB): domain Bacteria; phylum Bacteroidota; class Bacteroidia; order Chitinophagales; family Chitinophagaceae; genus Sediminibacterium. The sequence continues at coordinate 990 of CAIJZG010000122.1, read as the reverse complement.
AGGAAGATCGTTATTGGCTTCATAATTTTTCCAATCTGATAGAAATATATCTGCTCTTTGTTGATCTGTAAAATCGATATTATCACAATCGGGGTAGGTACTTGACATGACAGGACGAATTCTAGCGATGGTGCTAGTATTTTGCCAGTCGGGCTTAACCCCATTTTTATAGTCTGCATACAATTTAGACCAGTTGCGTTTTTTATCATAAATGGTTTCACAGGCTTCCCCATAAATTTTTACTGATTTTCCATGGTCCAATGCTTGATTCCAGATAAATCCATTTTTATTATAAACTAACGCATCTTCTTGTCTATGCGGATAACTTCTAAACCAAGCTCGAACCATTTTTTCTACGTAATCAGAAACCATACCTGCATCTGTCCATTGATGGCCTTCTGCAGATGATTTTCCTGAAGCATAATAATCGTCCATCCATCCAAACTGTTTAGCGAGGGCATGCATGTTCGGCGTGATTTTTTCTCCGAAAATAGTCAGCGAACTATCATTTCTTCCTTTAGGTAAATCACCAAATACCTGGTCGTAGGTTTTGTTTTCTTTAATGATATAAATTACGTGTTTAAAAACAGAGGGCTCACCTAATCTTTCGGGTATGGGTTTTGGTGAAATGTTTTCTCTCGGAGCTAATTGTAATTGTTCTATTCTACTTGTTAAGTTAAGTTGTACCACTTCTTGTGTGAAATGTGCTAGTTCTTTTGCATTGGGTAATGGGATGGTACTTACAGATGCAATTTGCTCATGTATCGTTCTTGCTTTTTTTCTTTCATCAATTACATTAGAACCATTAGATTCCAAATTTGTAACTATCAATAAGTTATTAAATATTTTTAAACCACCTGGATAGGCTTCTGTTGGAATAAATCCAGTTATTACAGATGTGCCTTTTCCATTTAGGGCTACATTTTTTCCAAGCTGAACCACTGCTATGGCATTATTTAAACCATTTGCCACATACAAAATATTTTCAGT
>CAIJZG010000121.1 GCA_903825065.1 uncultured Bacteroidota bacterium | reverse complement strand
GTGTTGTTGAACCTCTAAAACCAGTTTGTCACCGTTTTCTTTGGTGATTTCCAACGCGTTGAAAATCTCGGGTAGAGTGTTGTCATCTGGAAAATGAACGTCCACTACCGCACCGATAATTTGCTTAATCTTACCTTTTGTAGCCATTTCTGGAGATATATATAGGTTTAAAAAATGTACGAAATTCGAATCGGAATTAGCTATCCCGATTTGGCGGCAAAGGTAAGGGATAGAACCTTTCAAAAAAGTCCATTTACTAGAAAAAACAAGGTTTTTTTAAGATATTTTCAATATTCCCGCCATTTTTACTGAAGTGCCTTAAAAACGAGGGCCGCCAAGACTGCGCCAATTGTAGGACCCACAACCGGTATCCAGCTATAGCCCCAATCACTGCTGCCCTTTCCCTTCATAGGAAGCAGACTATGCATGATTCTCGGACCCAAATCACGTGCCGGATTAATAGCGTATCCGGTGGTTCCGCCAAGACTTAAACCAATACCCAATACCACTAATGCCACAGGTAACGCATCTAATGGACCCAAACTATTGGTGGCTTTCGTCATAAAGAGCACAGCAATAACTAATATAAAAGTGCCCAATACTTCACTAAATACATTTTGAAAATTATTTTTGATGGCAGGGCCTGTAGAGAAACAAGCCAGCTGATTTCCAGGATCTTCCGTAGCATTTAAGTGTTGACGATAATGGATCCATACCAAAGCAGATCCCAACATGGCACCTAATAGTTGCGCCAAAATATAAGTAGGCACTAATGCCCATTCAAACTTTCCGGCCATCGCTAGCCCTATAGAAACCGCAGGATTCAAATGCGCCCCACTGACGGCAGAAGTACTAAACACGCCAACAAACACGGCAATCGCCCAACCAAAGGTAATAGCTATTAAGCCCCCTCCATTTCCTTTGGTTTTGGCAAGTACCACATTGGCCACTACACCTTCACCTAAAATTATAATTAAGCAAGTACCAACTAACTCGGCTACAAAGGGTGTCATATGGCTAGCATTTTTGTGATTTTAAATATAGGAAAAAGATAAGAGATAAAACAGGTGATAAGAAAAAGAATAGAAATGGGTAAAAAGTTTATGAGATAGATAATTTGCACCCCTCATGATCGCTTGCGAATAGGAGGGGTATTTATAGTTGAAAATTTCATTTTCAATTAATGATATATTGCTGCGCAAGTTCGCAGAAAACAGAAACTTGTTTCTCTTCCCATTCCCCATCTTTCCCCAATTCCTTCGCTAATAAATTTGCGATAAAACCAGCCAACTCTTTTGCAACACTTGCATTAAGAAATAGAATCCTTGTTCTTCTGGCTAAAATATCTTCCACTGTCTCCGCCCACTCATACCTGATGGCGAAAATAACTTCGGCAATAGTGTATGGAAAATTTTCATGTAACAAAGTCGCATTCTTTAGGTCTTCCGCAATAATTTCCTCAATCATTGTACGGCGCTTTTCGGGATCGCCGATTTTTAAATTCACGGTTACACAATCACGTTTGGGTTGTTTCGAAATAAAGAGCGCATTATTCACCGCATCCTCTCCCATTTTCCGGTAAGTAGTCCATTTACCACCAGTGATGGTAACTAATCCACTAGGAGACACAATGATTGTATGATCTCGCGAAATAAGTGCAGTACTTGCCACACCCGCGCTTTTCACCAGCGGACGCAATCCCACATAAACAGATTGCACATCTTTCCTTTCAATGGCTACCGAATTGTATTTATTAAAATGCGCTATTATAAAATCAATTTCTTCATTCAAAGGTTTGGGTTCTTCACTGATCGTATCAATTGCAGTATCGGTTGTTCCTAATACCACTTCGTTATGCCAGGGCACTGCAAAGAACACACGTCCATCAGTAGTCTTAGGAACCATCATCGCGTGGCTACTTGTAAAAAAAGTTTTATTCACCACCAAATGAATCCCCTGCGATGGCCTTACTATCGGAGCTCTTTCGGCTTCATCAAGCTGTAATATATGATCGGTAAATACACCCGTAGCATTGATAAAAGACTTTGCTTTCACAGTATATTCTTTTCCACTAATCACATCTTTGCAAAGAATGCTCACAATTTTTTTATTCTCTTTTTCAAATCCAATTAATGTCACATAATTTAATACGATAGCACCATTAGAGGATGCCGTATAAGCAAGATCAATCGCGAGCCTACTATCATCGAACTGACCATCATGATATAATATACCTCCTTTTAAATGGGGCAATTTCACAGTAGGCAAAGCTTCCTTAGTTTGTTTAGCAGAAAGTATTTTGGTGGCTCCAATACTTAGTTTGCCTGCTAATAAATCATAGACTTTTAAGCCAATACCATAAAAAAATAAATCGAACCAGCTGTATACCGGAATAATAAAAGGTTGTTCCCTACTTATATGCGATGCATTCTTTAATAAATATCCGCGCTCGCGCAAGGCTTCTTTTACTAGTTTGATATTGCCTTGTGCTAAATATCGAACGCCACCATGGACTAATTTAGTGGACCTGCTCGAAGTACCTTTTGCAAAATCGGCTCTTTCAATTAACAAAGTCTTCAATCCGCGTGAAGCTGCGTCTACAGCAGATCCTAGACCAGTAGCTCCACCTCCGATAATTACGATATCCCATTCTGCCATTTTTTCTAGCTGCGCTAACAATAATGCTCTAGTCATTCCAATATTCTAAAAATTCAATTAGATACTCCAACTTACTGCAGCCTGTATGGCTTTCTTCCATCCTGTTGATAATAATTCTCTTTGCGCTTCTTCCATTTTTGGAGAGAACACCCTTTCCATTTGCCACTGTGCTTGTATCTCTTCTAAATCTTTCCAGAAACCTACTGCTAAACCGGCTAAATAAGCAGCTCCAATCGCAGTGGTTTCAATCACTACAGGTCTCACTACTTTGGTTTGTAACATATCACACTGAAATTGCATCAATAAATTATTGGCAGTAGCACCACCATCCACTCTTAACTCTTTAATTGAAATACCCGAATCTGCTTCCATCGCTTTTAATACATCCATCGTTTGATAAGCAATACTATCTAATGCAGCACGAGCAAAATGAGCACCCGAAGTACCTCTTGTGATTCCAACAATGGTACCTCTTGCGTGTTGATTCCAATAAGGCGCACCTAAACCAGCAAACGCAGGCACCACGTATACGCCACCACTATCTTCCACTTCACTGGCTAAGGTTTCCACTTCAGCTGCAGTTCGAATAATTTTTAATCCATCGCGCAGCCATTGCACTACAGCGCCTGCAATAAATACTGAGCCTTCCAATGCATAATGAG
>CAIJZG010000120.1 GCA_903825065.1 uncultured Bacteroidota bacterium | reverse complement strand
GCTTTCACTTTTCCAGTACGAACTAATTCATTAAATGCAAGGCCTGCTTTTTCCCTTTCACCTTGCCCCAACCAACATATTCTTGCAGGTAATCCCTGAAATGCGATTCTTTCTTTTGCCATTTTCATCCATCTATGTAAGCTTTTATTTTGGGGAAATAATTCTAAAATCAATTCATCAGTAACAGCAATATCTTGCGGATCGCCACTTAATGCCGCCCATCGGAATGGACCTTTGCCCTCACAAAATAAAGGTCGAATATAGGCAGGCACAAATCCTGGAAAATCAAACGCATTCTTTAAGCCAGCTTCCTGCGCTCTGGCCCTTAAATTATTACCATAATCAAAAACAATCGATCCTTTTGTTTGAAGTTCAATCATGAGTTCTACATGCAACTTCATACTATCATAACTAAGCGCTATATATTTTTCGGGATCGTTAGTTCTTAAATTATTGGCTTGTTCATTATTCAATGTATGCGGCACATATCCTATCAAAGGATCATGAGCAGATGTTTGATCGGTAAGTACATCTACCACTATTTTTCTTTCTATCAATCTTTTCAAAAGTGTAACTGCATTACACAAAACGCCAATACTCAAAGCTTCTCCAGATGTTTTGGCTATTAATGCTCGATCAATTGCGGCATCTATGTCCAATATTTTAACATCCAGATATCTAGTTTCTAAACGTTTGTCGATACGCCACTCTTCTACTTCAGCTACCAAACAAACTCCATCATTCATAGTTACAGATAATGGTTGCGCGCCTCCCATTCCACCTAATCCTGCTGTAACAGTAAGTGTTCCTTTGAGTGATCCATTGAAGTGTTTATTCGCAACAGCCGAAAAAGTTTCATAGGTTCCCTGAACAATTCCCTGTGAACCAATATAAATCCAGGAACCTGCAGTCATCTGCCCATACATCATTAAACCCTTCTTTTCCAATTCTGTAAAATGCTCCCAAGTGGCCCATTTAGGAACCAGTTGTGAATTAGAAATCAAAACACGGGGGGCATCCACATGCGTTTGCAATATCCCAACGGGCTTTCCACTTTGTACTAATAAAGTTTCATCGTCATTCAAATCTTTTAAGGCTTTGATTATTAAATCAAGACATTCAAAATTTCTGGCAGCTTTTCCCCTACCTCCATATACGATTAACTCTTCAGGCCTTTCCGCTACTTCAGGATTTAAATTGTTCAATAACATCCTTAATGCAGCTTCTTGTATCCATCCTTTGCAGCTTAACTGATTACCAGTTGGCGTTGCATATTTAATGGGATCGTAATTATTAAATGACATAAGAATTTTTTAGAAAGTTGAAGTTAAATTTTGTATTGATAAAAACCTATTAGTATACCAAATCTTCGTATGCAGCCTGCAACTCATTATAAGCATGTTGATCTTTTGCCAATTTTGCTTCAGCCATCCCTTTCTCATACCAACCAATTGCCAATTCCCGCTCTTCTAGTTTTTCTAACAATTTCGCAAGGTGATAATATGACCCAATATAAGTTGGCGTTTCCATTAACAATGCTTCAAACAGACTTCTTGCTTGCTTATCGTCGCCAGTTTTTATTAATTCTAATGCTAAAGCATGTCGTAGAAAATTATCTTTTGGATTTGCAATTAAATATTCCTTGATTTTGGCTATTCTTTCCATTATTCAAAGTTAATAGAACCGAAGAATCTTTGTTCAAAAGATAACAAATTAACAAGATGAGAAATATTCATAAAAAAAAATATAAAATAACCGTTCAAAATTTGCAAGTTCAATTTCATTTGTATATTTGCTAATAGTTGCATAAACAACTATTTATTCTTTTTATTTAAAACTTGTGCGTATATGAAAATTTTGGTCTGCGTAAGTAAAACACCCGACACCACTTCAAAAATTGCATTTAAAAATGCCAATACACAGTTTGATGATGCTGGAGTTCAATGGATTATCAATCCTTATGATGAATGGTTTGCATTGGTTAGGGCTATTGAAATCAAGGAAAAAGACCCTGGAACCATCATCCATTTGGTAACTGTTGGTGCTGCAGATTGCGACCCAATTATACGCAAAGCATTAGCCTTGGGTGGCGACGAAGCATTTCGCATCAATGCCGATAGTAACGATAGCTATTATATAGCAGCTCAAATTGCTGAATTAGCAAAGCAAAATCAGTATGATCTTATTTTTACCGGTAAAGAAGCAATTGATTACAATAGTGCTGCAATTGGCGGAATGATAGCAGAATTAGTTGATTTACCTTATATATCATTAGCTACACAATTTGAATTGAATGCAAATACTGCAACAATCACCAGAGAATTAGAAGGCGGGGAAGAAATTGCGGAAGTGGTTCTTCCTTTAGTTGTTAGTTGTCAGAAAGGAATTGCAGAACAAAGAATTCCAAATATGAGAGGTATCATGGCCGCAAGAACAAAACCATTGAACATCTTAGAACCTATTGCAATTGATACTCTAACCAGTATTGTAAATTTTGAATTACCTGCTCCAAAAGCAGGATGCAAAATGGTGGCAGCTGATAATGTGCCAGAACTTATACGTTTATTACATGAAGAAGCAAAAGCATTTTAATATCAAAAATGCAAAAGTCAAAAATCAAAAAGTTTGATTACTGACTTTCCTTTTATTTTTTGAATTTTTAATTTTTAATTATGTCAGTATTAATAGTTTTAGATCAATCAGATAATCAGATAAAAAAGTCGGCGTTCGAAATACTCAGTTATGGATCTCAAATAGCTGCGCAAATGGGCATATCTGCTGAGGCATTAGTTATGGGTACAGTTCATGATGACTTAGCTGCTTTAGGAAAATATGGAGTTACAAAAGTTCATCAAGTAAATAACGAAACCTTGAATCATGTAGATGGACAATTATATGCTAAAACTATTGAAGCAGTTGTATCACTAACAAGTGCCACTGTAATTGTTTTTTCACAAACACATACTGGCAAATCTGTTGCATCCAGAGTTGCTGCTAGGTTAAAAGCTGGATTTGTAGCGGGTGCAGCTGGATTACCAAACACTGATAATGGGTTCATCATTCGCAAAACTGTTTTTTCAGGTAAAGCATTTGCGAATATTAGTATTCATACCACAATTAAAGTAATCGCACTAAATCCCAATAGCGTAACAACTTTATTAACAAATGGAACCGCTACCGTAAATCAATTGAATCTAACTGTAGATAGCTCTAAAATTAAAATTACTGCCGTTAATAAAATCACAGGTGAAATTCCATTAACAGAAGCAGACATAGTAGTAAGTGGAGGCCGCGGTTTAAAAGGACCAGAAAACTGGGGTGTTTTATTAGATCTAGCGAAAGTATTGGGTGCTGCTACAGCATGTAGCAGACCAGTAGGCGATGCACATTGGCGTCCACATCATGAACACGTTGGCCAAACAGGCGTTCAAGTAGCACCGAACTTATACATTGCATTAGGAATATCAGGAGCCATTCAACACCTTGCAGGTGTGAATAGAAGTAAAATAATGGTTGTTATTAATAAGGATCCGGAAGCACCATTTTTCAAAGCAGCAGATTATGGAATTGTCGGAGATCTTTTTGAAATCGTTCCACAGATGACAGCTGAAATTAAAAAATTAAAAGGAGAAAAATCTATTTAAATTGATGCAACCATTCTTTAGCTTCTATAACATTATTAAAAATTTGCATTGGGATTGGCGGTTGCTGAAATTTAAAAAGTAGTTTCATAATAAACTGTGCTAACCCAAATCTTGAGATCATTGCCATTGCTTTATAAACCTCTGGCAATTGTTCCTTTGAAAAATCTCTAGTTGCCTTATCTGGAACAGGAGAATTAGTTAAATAAATAATCAAAGGCATTTTGGTATTCTTTGTAATTTGTTTGACCAAGGTTATATTGTCTGTTATATTTTCAATAGTTCTTAATACGGGTTTTGATAAAGAAAATAAAATACCTCCCTCAATCCAATAACTTGCAATTTCACCTTCAATTATTTCTACATTTTCTGGTAATTTCATATTCAAAAAAATAATTAAATAGCCGAATCTTTTTACTTAAAAAATTTTAAAACTATTTATCAACCCCCATCAAAACAAATCCTTTTAATTGATATCCCGTTAAAACAGTCTTTGCAGTAAGTGATACTTTTACAACTGGAAGAAAAGCTTCTTTTTGAATTTCGAGGAAAGTCATGGCTTGTCCGCATGCAATAAATTTTGCGCCAAATTTTTCAAGTTCATTAATCAATTGAATATTAGGGTTGTCTGTTTTATATTTCTTATTAAAATATTCATTGTTTTTTAATGCATGAAGCGCACCAGCATGAACAACAATCACAGGAATAATGTTTTTAGATGGAATACCAGATGCCACATGAAGATTAATTATTCTTGCAACTTCTACTAATCCATAATTTAATTCTTTGATTGTTGAATCAGGATTATTAGCTGTTAATTCAAATAATAATTTGTATTGCATTTTTAGATCAGGAACTTCATCAGCATTTTTTACAGGTGCCACTCCAGAATTTTCACCCGCATTAAATGCAGGAAAAATTTCTATCGCTTTTATTTTTTCCCACTTGATAATTTCTGCATACTCTTTATTAGTTTTCACCGAATCCTTTTGAAGATTGGCTCGATAGGTACTATCTCTTTTTAATTTTGAAGCATTTAGTACACTATCTTTTTGTGTATTGATAACTTTTAAAGAACTATCTAAATTAAAATTTTGTGAATAGCTAATTATTGACGAATAGCTTATTAAAATCAGTAATATTACTTTTCTCATATATGGGGTTTTAACCAATATATGAGAAATTTTTTAATTGTAATATTTTTTCTTTAAAATGTATCCAATCACTTCTAACTCTTATAAGCTCCCCAATCTCCCTCCATCCACCGGAAGATTAATCCCATTAATATAAGCTGCAGCGGGAGAACAAAGAAATGCAACTGCAGCGCCAAACTCATCTGGTTCTCCTAATCTGCCAGCGGGAATCAAATCAATCGTTCTTTTTAAGATTTCATCCTGTGAAACTCTGGCACTTGCTGCTTGCTTAGCGAATAAATAATTTAATCGATCGGTATTCGTATAGCCAGGCAAAACATTGTTTACTGTTATTCCGAAAGATCCAATTTCGTTTGCTAATGTTTTTGCCCAATTAGCTACCGCCGCTCTTACTGAATTTGAAATACCCAATCCATTAATGGGTTGTTTAATTGAAGTAGAAAGGATATTTATAATCCTACCAAATTTCTTCCGTTTCATACCTGGCACAATTGCCTGTGTCAATAAATGACTAACCATTAAATGAGACTGAAAAGCGTTATCTATATCTTTGAAATTTGTATCCAACAAAGGTCCGGCTGCGGGTCCACCTGAATTATTCACAAGGATATCAATATGATTTCCAATTGCTAAAAATTTAGTTACTTTTTCTAAAAGCTCTTTTGGTTTTGAAGTATCGCTAACAATATATTGATGAGATTGTCCTTTTGAAATATCCAATAAACTCATCGTTTTATTAAGATTAGATTCAGTCCTTGCTAATAAGATAATATTGGCACCCAATAAAGCCAGTTCTTTTGCAACTGCTGCACCTAATCCCTTTGAAGCACCACAAACCAATGCAGTGCGATTACATAAATCTAAATTCATCAATGACTTTTTATTATAATTTACGATAGTCTTCTCTTACTGGATTAAATACATCCAATATTTTGCAATCAGTAATTGCTAATCCAGAATGAATGGCATTTGATGGAATAACAACAACAATACCCGGACCAAATTCGATGGGTTCTCCTTCAATCGTTAATTGAAATCTACCTTCTAAGACATGGCTTACTTGCTCATGAATATGTGAGTGAGCCGGTAAAGAGGCTCCTGCTTTTACATCAAGATATGAGAAAGTCATTCCTGCTGTATGAATAAACTTCGCGTCGTACCCTGCAACAATAGTCTTAGGTAATATGGATGCTAATTCAATAACTGGCATAAGTATTTTTTAGTGTTCAAAATAGAAAGCTGAAAGTTAAGAAGCCTTAGTTGCTTTTCGTGTTTTAAATTGGTTTACTTTTGTAAATCATTATGAAGAAAATTGAACTGGAAATAGTAGCACTTTCCCATAGCATTACACAGACCCATTCGTATGCGGTTGTGCTTGGTGAAATAAAGGGCCAACGTCGCCTACCCATTGTAATTGGGGGATTCGAAGCCCAGGCTATTGCAGTTGCATTGGAACATATGCAACCGAGTAGGCCCCTAACCCACGACTTAATGAAAAATTTCATGAATAGTTTTGGTGTTGAACTACAAGAGGTAATAATTAGTGATCTACAAGAAGGAATATTTTATTCGAAACTCGTTTGTTACACAGAAAATGATACCATTGAAATCGATAGCAGAACCAGTGATGCCCTTGCATTAGCTGTTCGATTCGGTTGCCCGATTTATACCTACGAACATATTTTAGAAAATGCTGGCATTCTAATGGATGATAATGTTACTAAAAAAGAAAGAAATGAATCCGTAGGAACACAGGAAGATATTAGTAGCGATAGAGAAAATCTTAGTGCATTAGGTATTGAAGAACTACATATTCTTTTAAATGAAGTCTTAGAGCAGGAAGATTATATCAGAGCTATTTCAATTCGTGATGAGATCAATAAAAGAAAATAATCTTCCAACCCAATATGGTTACTTTTCCGAATTGTAAGATTAATCTAGGTCTTAATATTATCAATAAAAGATCTGACGGGTATCATGATTTAGAAACTGTTTTCTACCCGATTCAAATCAACGATGTGTTGGAAATAATTACCCATCCATCCCAAGATCAAAATCAATTTATTGAGTATACATCTTCAGGTTTAAAGGTAGAGGGGGATATCAATACAAATCTTTGTGTAAAAGCTTTTGCAATACTCAAAAGAGATTTCCCTAATCTGCCTTCAATCAAAATGCATTTACACAAAAACATCCCAATGGGGGCTGGTTTGGGTGGCGGAAGCTCTGATGGTGCATTTGTACTTTCCTTAATTCAACAAAAATATCAGCTTGATATATCCCAAGAACAATTAGCTGCCTTTGCATTAGAATTGGGAAGCGATTGTCCATTTTTCTTATTAAACAAACCCTGCTTAGCAAAAGGAAGAGGAGAGGTTTTAACGGAGATTGACCTTAATCTCAGTCAATACCAATTCTTAATTGTGAACCCTGGCATTCATATTTCTACGTCATGGGCTTTTTCAAAAGTAAATCCTACTAGAGCTTTTTATCCCATTGAAGAAACCATTCTAATCCCAATAGGACAATGGAAAAATATGCTCATCAATGATTTCGAAAAACCTGTTTTTGAACATTATCCAGAGATTGCTGAAATATTACACCAACTCTATGCAAGTGGCGCCATTTATGCCTCTTTATCTGGGTCAGGCAGTACCGTATTTGGAATTTTCCCAAAAGGGCCCATAAATCATCCAAAATTTCCAAAACATTACTATATCGCGCAGGTTGATTAGATATTTTCTAATGATTTGCTATTTTATTTAGATAAGTTCAACTATTAGACGTTAGTTTACAAGTTTCGTGATTGTATTTGCGATTTTTAATGTAAATTGCCACTATCGATTGCCCACCATTTATTTCCTGATTATTAATAATTCGGTTGAGTATGCTTGAGAAAAAAAACAATCAAGGATTATACGATCCTTCGTTTGAACATGACGCCTGCGGTATTGGTTTTGTTGCTAATATTAAAGGACATAAGAGTCACCAACATATTTCTGATGCGCTTACAGTATTAGAAAACATGGAACACCGTGGTGCCTGTGGTTGCGAAAACAATACAGGAGATGGAGCAGGAATTATGCTTCAAATGCCACATGAGTTTTTCTTTGATGAATGCATCAATTTAGGAATTCATTTACCCGCGTATGGAAAATATGGTGTTGGTTTTTTATTCTTTTCAAAAGAAATTAGAGTAAGAGAAGAATGCCGTGATATTTTCAATCGCGCAGCAGAAAAACTTGGTTTAGAAATCCTAGGATATAGAAAAGTACCCGTTAACAAAACTGATATTGGACCAACTGCACTTTCTGTAGAACCTTGTATGGAACAGGTTTTCATCGCTTGCCCTGATCATATTAATGACCCAGAAGCTTTTGAAAGAAAATTGTTTGTATTGCGTAATTATGCCACACATACCATTCAAAATACAGTTATAAAAGATGAAGTTGGATTTTATCTTTCTTCACTTTCCTATAAAACCATCGTATATAAAGGACAATTAACAAGCTTACAAGTAAGAGGCTATTTCCCAGACTTAAGCGACAAGCGTGTGGTTTCTGCTTTTGGTTTAGTACACTCTCGTTTTGCTACCAATACTTTTCCTTCCTGGAAATTGGCCCAGCCATTCCGTTATATCGCACACAACGGCGAAATCAACACTTTACAAGGGAATCTGAACTGGTTGCGCACTAGTGAAAAAGGATTCACTTCTCCATTTTTTAGTAAAGAAGAAATGGATATGCTATTGCCAATCGTTACTGGTGGTCAAAGTGATTCTGCCAGTCTTGATAATATGATTGAATTGCTCACCTTAACCGGCCGTTCATTACCACATGTAATGATGATGCTGATTCCAGAAGCATGGGATGGCAATGAGGATATGGACGCTGTTAAAAAAGCCTTCTACGAATTTCACGCTTGTATGATGGAGCCTTGGGACGGACCAGCTTCTATTTCATTTACTGATGGGAAAATCATCGGAGCCACACTCGATAGAAATGGATTAAGACCTTCTCGGTATTGCGTTACAAACGACGACCGGGTAATTATGGCTTCTGAAACTGGTGTATTACCAATCGATCCAGCTACTATTATTGAGAAAGGCAGACTACAACCCGGTAAAATGTTTGTAGTAGATATGGAACAAGGTCGCATTATTAGCGATGATGAATTAAAAGCAGATATTTGCTCCAAAAAGCCATATGCCGATTGGTTAAATAAATACAAGATTCGTTTAGAAGAATTGCCAGAACCAAGGGTTATGTTTACCCATTTGGAATCTGATCAGATTTTTAAATATCAAAAAGGGTTTGGTTATTCATCGGAAGACCTGGATAATATTATATCACCAATGGCAATTGATGGTAAAGAACCAATTGGATCAATGGGAACCGATACTCCTCTAGCCATTTTGAGTGATCAACCGCAACACCTGAGTAATTATTTTAAACAATTATTTGCCCAGGTTACGAATCCTCCAATCGATCCGATTAGAGAAAGAATGGTAATGTCCCTCGCCACTTTTGCGGGAAGTACCGGCAATCTTTTGGTAGAAGACCCATTGGCATGTCACGTTGTAGCACTACAACAACCAGTGCTAAGCAGCTATGAATTAGAAAAGATCAGAAGTATTGATACCGGCGTATTTCAAGCGAAAACACTTCAAACCTATTTTAGAGCCGATGGCAAATCCGGTTCATTGAAAAAAGGACTCGATCGCTTATGTCGCTATGCTGTGGATGCAGTTGAAGATGGATTCGAAGTAATTATATTAACAGATAGAGCTATCGACTCTGATCACGCTCCTATCCCATCATTATTGGCTTGCGCTGCGGTTCACCATCATTTAATTAGAAAAGGATACAGAGGACAAGTGGGCATAATCGTTGAAGCCGGAGATGTGTGGGAAGTACATCATTTTGCGTGCTTGATCGGATTTGGCGCTACCGCTATCAATCCTTATTTAGCGATTTCTTCTATTCGCGATATGAAAATCAATGGCCGCCTTGTTACGGATATTGAACCCGATTATCTTAAGAAAAACTATGTAAAAGCCGTAAACGACGGGCTTTTAAAAGTTTTCTCTAAAATGGGAATTTCTACTTTGCAATCCTACCAAGGTGCACAAATATTTGAAATTATTGGATTGAATAAAGAAGTGGTAGATGCCTATTTTACCGGAGCTACTTCACGTATTGAAGGAATGGGCTTGGATGAAATTGCCAAGGAAACCCTTACTAAACACTTCTTTGCATTTAGCAGAAAAGAAATTCCTGTTGATCGTTTGCCTGTTGGTGGCTTATATCAATGGAAAAGAAAAGGAGAATTCCATCTTTTCAATCCACAGACGATTCATTTATTACAAGAATCTACCAAAACCAATAGTTTCGAAACTTTCAAGAAATATACCAAATTGGTGAACGACCAAGCTGTAAAAGCTTGTACCATTCGTAGTCAGTTTAGATTCAAACCTTCACGCCCATCTATTTCCATTGATGAAGTTGAACCAGCAGAATCAATCTACAAAAGATTTGCAACCGGAGCTATGAGTTTTGGTTCCATTTCATGGGAGGCTCATACTACACTTGCTATTGCAATGAACCGTTTAGGCGGAAAAAGCAATACCGGTGAAGGCGGTGAAGACCCTATTCGTTTTAACCTAATGGAGAATGGCGATTCTATGCGATCTTCCATTAAACAAGTAGCATCTGCCAGATTTGGTGTTACAAGTCAATATCTTACTGAAGCAGATGAATTACAAATAAAAATGGCTCAGGGTGCAAAACCGGGTGAAGGCGGGCAATTACCAGGACACAAAGTGGACGATTGGATTGGCAGAACACGCCATAGTACACCAGGAGTTGGTTTAATATCCCCTCCGCCACACCATGATATTTACTCAATAGAAGATCTTGCGCAACTAATATTTGATCTAAAGAACGCAAACAGAGCTGCCCGTATCAATGTGAAGCTGGTTTCAAAAGCCGGAGTAGGAACAATTGCTGCAGGTGTTACTAAAGCTAAAGCAGATGTGGTCTTGATCGCAGGATTTGATGGAGGTACAGGAGCTTCTCCTATTAGCTCAATTAAACATGCTGGACTACCCTGGGAATTAGGTTTAGCAGAAGCCCATCAAACATTGGTAAAGAACAAGTTACGTAGCCGAGTAGTGGTTCAAGCTGATGGGCAAATGAAGACTGGTCGTGATATTGCTATTGCTGCCTTATTAGGTGCTGAAGAATGGGGTGTTGCAACAGCAGCACTAATTGTAGAAGGCTGTATTATGATGCGTAAGTGTCATTTAAATACCTGTCCAGTTGGAGTTGCCACTCAAGATCCTGAATTGCGCAAACGCTTTAAAGGCGACCCAGACCATGTGGTTAATTTCTTCAAATTCATGACTCAGGAATTAAGAGAAATTATGGCAGAGTTAGGTTACAAAACAGTCAATGAAATGATTGGACAAGTGCAAGATCTAGAGATGAGAGATGATATTACACATTGGAAATATAGCAAACTAGACTTGTCACCTATTCTTTATAAAGAACCTGCTGATGCAAGTACAGGATTATATAAAACGGAGGAACAAGATCATGGCATAAGTGAAGTATTAGATTGGCAACTTTTAAAAATTGCACAAAAATCTATCGATACCAAAGAGCGAGTTCAAGGTAATTTCGAAATTAAAAATACAGATAGAACTGTTGGCACCATCGTATCAAACGAGATCACTAAAAAGTACAAAGCAGAAGGACTTCCAGATGACACCATTCATTTTAACTATAGAGGAACTGCAGGTCAAAGTTTTGGGGCATTCAATACAAAAGGACTTACGCACGAATTAGAAGGTGATGCAAATGATTATTTTGGAAAAGGATTAAGCGGAGCCAAACTAATTGTATACCCCGACAGAACAGCCACTTTTGTGCCGGAAGACAATATTCTAATTGGGAATGTTGCTTTTTATGGTGCAACTGATGGAGAAGCCTACATTAGGGGAAAGGCAGGCGAACGTTTTTGCGTAAGAAATTCTGGCGCAAAAGTAGTGGTAGAAGGTGTGGGTGATCATGGTTGCGAGTATATGACTGGTGGCATAGCAGTTATACTTGGCAATACTGGTCGAAATTTCGCTGCCGGCATGAGTGGGGGAATTGCCTATGTATATGATGTGGACGGAGCTTTCGCTAGTCGTTGTAATATGGAAATGATAGATTTAGATCCAGTTGACCAAGAAGATTCTGCCGTTTTAAACGATTTAATTTCTAAGCACTATGCTTATACAGCAAGTAGTGTAGCGAAATTCGTTCTTGGCGATTTCGAATCTCAATTGAAAAACTTCATCAAAGTATTTCCGAAAGATTACAAGAAAGCATTGTCTAACAAAAAAGAAAAAATCGCCGGCTAGTCCGACAATTAGAAACTAATCTACTAAACCATTCAATATGGGTAAACCAACAGGTTTTATAGAATTCACCAGAGAATTACCGGGAAAACGTCCGGTGGGAGAACGTATTAAGGACTACAAGGAATTTATAGACCGGCTTCCAGAAGAAAAACTAAATCAACAATCTGGCCGTTGCATGAATTGTGGCGTACCATTTTGCCATAGCGGATGTCCTTTAGGAAATGTAATTCCTGAATTTAATGATGCTATATATAATAAAAGCTGGGAAGAGGCTTATGACATATTAACTTCTACTAATAATTTCCCCGAGTTTACAGGTAGGATTTGTCCTGCTCCTTGTGAAAGTGCTTGTGTACTTGGCATTAATCAACCTCCGGTAACTATTGAAGAAATTGAAAAGCATATTATTGAAATCGCTTTCGATAAAGGTTTTGTAAAACCGCGTAAACCAAATATTAGAACGGGAAAGAAGATCGCAGTAGTAGGGTCAGGACCATCTGGTTTGGCCGCTGCCGCTCAGTTGAATTATGCGGGACATCAAGTAACTGTATTTGAAAGAGATGATGCACCTGGCGGACTTCTCAGATATGGCATTCCAGATTTCAAATTAGAAAAATGGGTTATCGATCGCAGAATTTCAGTCATGGAACAAGAAGGGATAACTTTTAAATGTAATTCCAATGTAGGGGTAAACATTAGCATCAATGACTTACTTAGAGAATACCATGCTATTGTATTAGCAGGTGGATCAACAGTCCCCCGCAATCTTCCTATTCCAGGAAGAGAATTGAAGGGCGTATATTTTGCAATGGAATTTTTAAAACAACAAAATAAACGTGTTGCTAATTTATCAGTAGAAGGTGAAGACCTTTTTGCTACGAATAAAAATGTAGTAGTTATAGGTGGTGGCGATACAGGAAGCGATTGTGTGGGAACTTCCAATAGGCATAAAGCAAAAACAGTTACCCAATTTGAATTACTTCCTAAACCTCCGGAAGGCAGAAATGAAAATATGCCTTGGCCAACTTATCCGATGACTTTAAAAATCACTTCTTCACATGAGGAAGGCGCCGAACGGTATTGGGCAATAGCCACGAAATCTTTTATAGGTGATGAAAATGGCAATTTAAAGGGACTGAATATTGTGGATTTAGAATGGACTATATCAGCAGATGGTCGCCCAGCTAAGTTCGTAGAAAAGGAAGGCTCAGAAAGAGAAATCCCTTGTGAATTGGCATTATTAGCAATGGGATTTGTACATCCACAACATGAAGGCCTAATTAAACAGTTAGGGGTTGAATTGGATGAAAGAGGTAATGTAAAAGCAACCGAACAGGCATTTCAAACTAATATCAATAAGATATTCACTGCCGGGGATATGCGTAGAGGTCAATCTTTAGTAGTTTGGGCAATCAGTGAAGGAAGAGAATGTGCTAGAAAAGTAGATGAATACCTAATGGGGCATTCTTTATTAGAAACAAAAGATAGCAGCTATATTGCAAATAGCTAAAATTGAATAGACATTGAAAAGAAACCCGTTTGAAAAATTCAAACGGGTTTCTTTATTATATACGTTTTATCTAAAAGAGATGGCAAATTTTTAGAAATTTTATTAACAAAATCTACTTTTATATACATTACAATAAATTAAATGTGATTTTTATTGGTAATTAAATGAATTTTATTCCTACATTAGCAATAGAAAGATTGTATAAGAAAAAAAAATATACCTGATTAGGTACTAAGATGAAAGATTTGAAGGTTCAGAACACTTTGCCATTTGTAGTTCTTTTAATTATTGCAGTAGCAGCGATTTTCGTTCCAACATTACCTGCATTTGTGGACAATGGGAAATATAGCTCAGCGGATATTACTTGGATGCTAGTTGCAACAGCGCTTGTGTTTTTAATGACGCCAGCATTGGCCTTCTTTTATGGAGGAATGGTGCATCGCAAAAACATTCTGTCCACCATGATGAAAAGCATTGTGGCCACAGGGGTAGTAACCGTGTTTTGGGTGGTGGTGGGATATAGTTTATGTTTTGGTGAAAGTCTTGGTGGATTTATTGGTAATCCCGCAACACATTTTATGTTTAAAGGAGTTGCCAGTGGTGCCCCCTGGAGCTTAACGCCTACTATCCCACTTTCCTTATTTGCACTATTTCAGTTGATGTTTGCGATTATCACTCCGGGTTTAGTGGTTGGAGCTGTTGCGGAAAGAATTCGTTTTACTTCGTATACTTTATTTATCTTATTGTTCAGTTTATTAGTATACGCACCAATTGCACATTGGACTTGGCATCCAGATGGTTTTTTGTTTAAAATGGGGGCGCTTGATTTTGCTGGGGGAACAGTTGTTCATATTTCTGCTGGTTGTGCTGCTTTAGCTGGTGCTTTGGTTTTAAAGCGCCGACAATCACATATTGAGCAAAGAAATATTCCACCAGCTAACATCCCCTATGTGCTAATAGGAACTGGATTACTTTGGTTTGGGTGGTTTGGTTTTAATGCTGGTTCTGCGGGTGCCGCAAATGCTTTAGCTGTTTCTGCTTTTGCAACTACTAATACAGCAGCAGCAGCAGCTGGTTTAAGTTGGATGTTCTTTGATGTATTAAGAGGGAAAAAGCCATCTGTTCTTGGTTTTTGTATCGGAGCAGTAGTTGGCCTAGTTGCTATCACACCTGCATCAGGTTATGTAGCAATTCCTCAAAGTATTTTTATAGGTTTTATTGCTGCTATTATTTCAAATATGGCAGTTCATTATAAAGAAAGATCAACTGTAGATGATCGTTTAGATGTTTTTCCTTGTCATGGTTTAGGAGGAATGGTAGGGATGTTAATGACAGGAATATTTGCAACAAAAACGGTTAATGCGGGAGGAAATGACGGACTTTGGTATGGCAATATGAGCTTTTTCTTGATTCAATTAAAAGCATTATCCATTGTAGTATCGTATAGTTTTATTGTTTCCTATTTTATTTTTAAATTTATTAATCTAGTCTTGCCAATGCGAGTAAGTTTGGAAGATGAGGCGTTAGGACTAGATGCTACACAACATAACGAAAAATACGGGCGCAGACCCGATTTAGGATAGATTGCCAATCTCCTTTCGTGGGTTTTTAAATGGAGATTCTAACATATAAAGCTTGCCGCTATTGCACTGAATTAAATCTATGAATGATATAATTTAGAGTATACTTCTTCGATTGCTTCTTAAAAAATATTAAGGTACTCGCGTATAATAAACTTCTGACCAAGTTTAAGGTTTGTACCTATTTTTTAATCATAAAACCAATCGAAATGTTAAAGAAAATTTTAGCAGTAACCCTCGTAATTCTAAGTGTAATTTCTGTTAACGCACAAACAGACACTACAAAGAAAGCAGCAGCGCCAGTTGCTACAAACACTTTTACAGCATCAGTAGATGCTTATTACAGAACCAACTTCAATGCTCCTATTGGCAAAACAAACAACTTAACAAGTTTCACTAATTCCCAGAATTCTTTCGAATTAGGCATGGCATCTGTTAGATGGGATCATTCAATTGGTAAAATTTCTGCCACAGCAGATCTAGGTTTTGGTAGAAGAGCTAATGAATTTTCTTATAACGATGCAGGAGCTTTGACTGCAATAAAACAGTTATATGTAAGCTATCAAATAAGTGATAAAATAAAACTAACAATGGGAAAATGGGCTACTCATGTTGGCTTTGAACTATTGGATGCTTATGCTAATAGAAACTACAGCATGTCTTATGGTTTCTCGTACGGACCATTCTTTCATACTGGCTTAAAAGCTGATGTTTCTCTAGGCGGAAAATCTGCATTCATGATCGGAGTAGCTAATCCAACTGATTTTACCACCACTACTTCAGGTAATAAAGTTGCTATTGCACAATTTAGCACTGGAACCAAAGACGACAAATTAAAAGCATTCTTAAACTTTCAAGGAGGTAGTACTGGTGCAAACAGTGGCTTCAGCCAATTTGATTTAGTATTGAATGGTGTGATCAGTAGCCAATTTGGCATCAATTATGACGGAACAGTTGAGAGTGTAAAAACCAATGGCACAAGTAGCAGTTGGTCTAGCAACGCACTTTATTTTAATTATGATCCTACCAGTAAATTCGGATTGACATTAAGAGGTGAATATTTTGATGATAAAAAATCTGTTACTTCTGCGGGTATTGGATCAAGTGTTTTTGCAACAACGTTATCCGCCAATATAAAAATCGACAATTTGACAATTATTCCTGAAATCCGCGTAGATAATGGCAAAAATGCAATCTTCCAGAAAGGTGATGGCTCTTTCACACAAACAACTAGTGGATTTATTCTTGCCGCTATCTATAAATTCTAAATACCTCTTTGCTCAATACAATTATAAACTAAACCCCTAAGCCATGTTTTCAAACACCATTACCAACTTAAGAAAATTAGGCAGCAGGAATTCAGCACCTGCAGTTGTTATCCAACTTACAAAAGCTGAAAAATGGAAAATGGGTATTACCATTTTCACCGGAAAGATTTTGGGACTTTTCGTAGTGTTAGGTATCATGAAAATGTTACCAGGAATGATGTTTAATTCTGCAAACGCAGCAGAAACCTATACAGCTCATGAAACTAGTATGATGAATTCCATCAATACCGTTTGGACATTGGTTGCAGCATTTTTGGTTTTTGGTATGCAAGCTGGTTTTGTAATGCTTGAAGCTGGTTTTGCAAGAACGAAAGAAACGGTAAACGTTTTATTAGAATGTGTATTCGACACTGCAATTTGCGGCGTACTTTTTTATGCAGTTGGATATGCATTTATGTTTAGCCATGGGAATGGCTTTATTGGACAAAACTGGTTTTTCCTAAATGGTGCTCCAAGCACTTATGAGGCAACTGGTATTCCAATTTTAGCACACTGGATATTCCAATTTGCTTTTGCTGATACCACTTCTACCATTACTTCTGGCGCAATGATCGGACGTACCAGTTTTAGAGGTGATATACTTTACAGTATTGGTGTAACAGGTTTTATTTACCCTATAATTGGGCATTGGGCATGGGGGCCAGATGGCTGGTTAGCATTGATGGGAACTCCAGACCATTTCTTACCAGGCTTGGGTCAAGGATTCCGTGACTTTGCTGGATCTACAGTTGTTCACACCATTGGTGGTGTTATATCACTTGCTGGTGCAATAGTTTTAGGGCCTCGTATTGGTCGGGTATTTTCAAGAGATGACAAAAATGGAGGAATGCCTCCTGCACATAATCTGCCATTAGCCACAGTTGGTGCTTTTATATTGTGGTTTGGATGGTATGGCTTTAACCCAGGTAGCACGTTATCTGCCATGGATGGTGATGGTATCGGACGTATCGCTGCAAACACAACACTTGCAGCCTGTGCCGGCTCTCTAACTGCTATGTTACTTCCTTTATGGTTTGGGCCAAATAAAGGCAAATATGATCTGCCTTTTACAATAAACGGACTTTTAGCAGGCTTAGTTGCCATTACCTGCCCTTGTTATTGGGTATCACCACTTGGCGCCGTTTTAATTGGATTGGTAGCCGGAGCGGTAGTATATTACGGAACCTTGCTTTTAGAATACTATAGAATTGATGATCCAGTTGGTGCTGTACCAGTACACTGTATTGCAGGTATATGGGGAACACTTTCTTTAGGACTTTTTGCTAGTGGACAATATGGCGCTTCCGGCCCTACAGGAGCAGATGTCTCCGCTACCGTAAAGGGATTATTCTACGGAGGTGGTTGGGACGTACTAAAGGCACAATTTATTGGAAGTGCCGTTATCACCATAGCCACATTCGCAATCGCTTTCGTCTTAATGTATATCGTCAATAAATTACCTTATCCTTGGAAATTAAGAGTAGAACCAGAAGCAGAAACTGGACCAGGCGGTCTAGATTTCTTTGAACATGGAGCATCTGCATATAATGACCATGATTAAAATGATAAAATCCTGAGAAAACCACTTTACAATTAACCATTGTAGTAAAAGGACCATCCTGTATGGTCCTTTTTGCTTTTCTACCTTAAAATACAGTGATCTAAAAACAAAAAATGATGTTTTTAGATCATTATCAATCATTTTGAAAAAAAAATCATTTTTTTT
>CAIJZG010000119.1 GCA_903825065.1 uncultured Bacteroidota bacterium | reverse complement strand
CATCTGTGCCTGGTTCTTGTGCACCAAAATTATTTGCAGGGAATCCTACGATAACTAATTTGTCTTTATACTGATCGGCCACTTTTTGCAAAGCTTCATATTGGGGGGTATACCCACATTTGGAAGCAGTATTAACTACTAAAATCTTTTTACCCTTGAATTTAGAAAAATCAATGGTTCCGCCGCTGATCGACTTCACTTTAAAGCTATGGATACTAGGGTTGCCGGTTTTCAGGGTAAAGGCACTCATGCAAGCAATGATTGCGATACTTAAGAAATATTTCATGTTTTTATTTTTTGTGATTTAAGTACAAGTAACGACTAAAGGTAGAAATGTTTGCAAAAATTTTGATAAATGGCTTTCGAAACTGGTAAATATTGGGGCATTTAAATTGTGTAAGCTGCAGTAGCCACACTCAGGGTTACCCCATTTTCTGTTTCCAATGCCGATCCGAGGGCTTCGAGGCTGGCTCCGGTAGTGGTTACATCATCAACCAGAAGTAGGTGTTTATTGGTGATTTGATCCCGATTTTTTAAGGCAAAAATACCTTCCATATTTTCCCATCTATGCAAACGATCTTGTAAAGTTTGACTACTTGAAAATACTTTTCTGATGATGGCGTTTTCTGAGATTGGTTTATTCCAAACTGATTGAATGCCTTTACAAATGATGGTTGCTTGATTGTAACCTCTGAGCTTTTGTTTTTTAGGATGTAATGGCATTGGTATTAGTAAATCGATTGATGCAAATCTTTCTGATTGCATTAATTGATTTCCCATTAATCTTCCTAAATAATATCCTACTGTAATATTCTGTTTATATTTTAATTCAGAGAGCAGGATTTGAATAAGCGAATCTTTCGTAAAATAAAATGCCGAACCAGCAGCTTGTAAATTCAAACGACCGTAAAAAGATTTCTCTACAGGATTATTAGGGAGTGAAAAAAAATTAGTGAAAGGCAAGTCAAGTTGACAATGATAACAAATTACTGCATCGCGATTTTTTAAATCGCATCCACAGGCTACACAGAAATGAGGGAATAGTAGCCTTGAAAAATCTTGCAGTAAGTTTTCAAAAGGAAACAGCATTCGCTAATATAAACTGCTGTAAACAATAATGCAAGTGACTAAAATAATTGTTGGTATACTTCGTCAACTTTTGATAAAGCGATTACTTGAATCTGATAATTTTTCGGATCGAAGCTTTTTTTGTTATAGCGTGAAACGATTATTTTTTCAAAGCCTAATTTTTCTGCTTCTGCAATGCGTTGTTCAATTCTATTGACAGCTCTAATTTCTCCATTTAATCCAACCTCTCCTGCGAAACAAATATGATTTGGTAGTGGAACATCTTCATACGAGGAGAGTAATGCACAGATCACTGCAAGGTCGATTGATGGATCTTCTACTTTGATTCCTCCGGCAATATTTACAAAAACATCTTTCATACCAAATTGAAAACCGCCTCTCTTCTCCAAAACGGCCAATAAAAGTTGTAATCTTCTTAAATCAAATCCAGTAACAGTTCTTTGTGGTGTGCCGTACACGCTTTGTGTAACAAGGGCTTGAACCTCTATCAATAAGGGGCGAAGACCTTCCAATGTTGCTGCAATTGCTGAACCACTCAATTGTTCTTCTCTTTGTGCAATTAAAATTTCGGAAGGGTTAGAAACGATGCGCATTCCTTCTCCCGTCATTTCATAAATCCCCAATTCTGAGGTACTGCCAAATCTATTTTTCTGAGTTCTTAAAATTCGATAAGCGTAATGCCTATCACCTTCAAATTGTAAAACGGTATCCACTAAATGTTCTAAAACTTTTGGCCCGGCTATGGCGCCATCTTTTGTAATATGACCGATTAAAAAAACTGGAGTACCTGTTTCTTTTGCAAAGCGTTGAAATTCTCCTGCGCATTCTCTGATTTGAGAAACT
>CAIJZG010000118.1 GCA_903825065.1 uncultured Bacteroidota bacterium | reverse complement strand
CGGGTCGCAAATATAACCGAATTGGGCGACTTCCCTTCCTTGTACTACCTTTAATTGAATGAATTCGAGTACAATCAGTCCTAAAACCTATCGGATAGCCATTGCGGTTTTCTTTTTTATTGCAGGCCTTAGTTTCGCAAGCTGGGCTAGTCGCATCCCAGATATTAAGAGACATTTAGCTTTGAGTGATGGAAAGTTAGGTCTCATATTGTTTGCTATGCCCATCGGTACCATGTTAAGTTTGCCCTTTACTGGATGGGTAATTAATAAGCTGGGAAGCAGACGTGTGTTGATTGCATCTGCCATTTTTTATCCTACTACTTTATTAATGATTGGTCTTGTGCAAGAGCCATGGCAATTAGCACTGGCACTTTTCAGCTTTGGAACTTTTGGAAACTATTCGAATATATCTGTGAATACACAAGCTATAGCAGTAGAAGAAATGTATGGAAAAACTATTATGGCTTCTTTTCATGGCATCTGGAGCTTAGCAGGTTTTAGCGGTGCGGCTCTTGGAACCTTAATCATTGCCTTCGGTTTGAATCCATTCCTACATTTTTCGATTATCTTTTTTTTAGCAGCTAGTTTAGCAATTTATTTTTCGCGTTATACGATCAGAGATCAAAAAACAGCAGCACATACTTCTTTCTTTAATAAACCAGATCGGTTTATTTTGATTTATGGATTGATTGCTTTTGGCAGCATGGTTTGCGAAGGAACCATGTTCGACTGGAGTGGTGTTTACTTTCAAAAAATTGTACATGCTCCGGTACATTTTGTTACGCTTGGATATTTATTATTTATGGGAATGATGGCTAGCGGCAGATTTGTGAGTGATAGAATTACACAAAAAGTTGGGATTCAAAAAGTATTGATCGCAAGCGGAATTTGTATCACTAGTGGATTATTAATTGCTGTTATTTTTCCATATATCATTACTGCTGGAATTGGTTTTATGTTCGTTGGATTAGGTGTTTCATCGGTTGTGCCATTAGTGTATAGTGCCGCCGGAAAATCAAAAACTATGTCGCCTGGAACAGCACTTGCTGCGATTTCTTCTATTGGCTTTATAGGATTTTTAATGGGGCCACCTTTAATCGGCACCATTGCAGAATACTCCAATTTAAGATGGTCATTTACAATAATTGCCATACTTGGTTTTAGTATAACTGTTCTGGCAAGTAGGGTAAAATGGTCTTAAATATTTTCTATTGAATTAAGTGTGGAACAAATCTGCTTTTATTATCTGTAATTAAACTGTCGGCCTCTCTAATGCCTATGCCTGCTGCTTCCTGTCCAATTACCCATGATCCAATGACAGGATAATGATCTGCATAATTAGGAAGTGTAAACAGCTCTTGAAAAATAAATCCTTCATTGCCATATTGTCCATCAGACTTAGCTAAAGAAATATGCTTCATCACTAAATCAATATTTGCACCTTCTCTTGATAAGAAAGGTTTCTTAACATAATTAGTAAGTGTTCCTTGTTCAAAATATGCGGGTAATAAATAAGGGCAATCAGGATACAATTCCCATAAAATTGGAAGAATAGCTTTATTGGATAAAATCATTTTCCATGCTGGCTCAATCCATAAAGCTCTATTGGAATCGTGAGGAATATTCTGTCCAAAAGATTCTGCTAAAAGCCATTCCCAAGGATAGAGTTTGAAAATATTTTTAATAGGTTCATCCTCCAGATCCAAAAATTGTTTTCCATCATTATCCCAGCCTATATCATCAATAAATACCAATTTGGTTTCAATACCAGCTTGAATGGCACAATCACGCAAGTACTCTGTATTAGTTAGATCTTCCAAAGTTTCTTTCAAACAAGTAAAATGTAAAGTACCGGGATTCAAATAATTTTTTAAATACTTCCAATAGTTGATTAGTTTTTCATGAACACTATTGAACTGGTCTTTGTTTTTGTCGAAATCTTGTAACCAAAACCACTGCACAATTCCTGCTTCATATAAACTAGTTGGTGTATCGGCATTAAATTCTAATAATTTAATTTGTCCATCTTTATAGCAAAGATCAAAACGACCATAAATAGCGGGATGGTCCTCAGTCCAACTTTTCTCAATCATCGGAATCGCCCATTCAGGGATCTTAAATTGACTATACAAATTATTGTCCATCACATGTTGCACCGCACCCAAACATAAATTCCACAATTCATTGGTGGCTTTTTCGATGGCCAATATTTCTGGCATCTCGAAACTGTAATAAACCGATTCGTCCCAATAGGGAACATTGGTGCTATGAAAACCAAAGCCTAATTTTTCAACTTCGTTTTGCCAATTATTTCTGGCTATTATCTGATTTCTTTGCATGATCTAATTACTAATTAATTTTTTATGAAGAAACACTAAATCCGCTTCTGCCAAATCCGCCTCTACTTACTGCCGCTTTAAAACCATTACTCCCAATATTTGAACTAGGATGGATGGCGCTGGAATAATAACCTGCACGCTGATAATAGCCATTATTATAGTTTCCATAAGGTCTGAATGCATAATACCAAAGTAGGGCAGTACCAATACCCCCGTGATGATACACATTTGTATAAGGTGCAGTTGAATCACTGCGGATATGCATTTTGGCATTATCATCCCAATCGGGTTTCTTTGCCTGATTACAACTGGCTAAAGCAGCGGTAATTAATACAAGTTGTATATATTTTGATTTCTTCATTGTTACTTACTTAACTGTGATATAAATTTCATAATCCTTTTTTACAGAAACAGCTTT
Organism: uncultured Bacteroidota bacterium; assembly: GCA_903825065.1. GTDB lineage: Bacteria > Bacteroidota > Bacteroidia > Chitinophagales > Chitinophagaceae > Sediminibacterium. Next base: position 6,986 of record CAIJZG010000118.1, on the reverse strand, counting down.
TGTATCGCCATCCTGATTTTCTGCATAAGTATTATGTATGCCCAAACTTGGTAAGGTATCTCGGTAGACAATATTTTTAAGAATACTATCGTGAGCCCAAACTGCGTGACTAGTTACAAGAATATCGTGTAAGCTATCTAAGTGTTCTACTTTTACAGAACTTTCAATAGCTCCAGATTTATTTACTGCGTTAGTTACATCTTCATTTGGCTGAGGGTCTTGACAAGAAATTAAATATAATAAGGCTGCGCCTCCTAAAATCGCTAATACGATCGGTTTCATGGTATACATAAGTGTAAATTTTCAATTTGGTTGATACTCGGGCCAATTTTTGGCCACCATCAAAATATAGAATGATGCTAAAGTTAACCTGCTTATTGCTGGTTATTGCTGTTAGATAATTATTTTTTGAGGGATTTTAGGCTGATTTATAGCCGATGAATTTCTGGTGGGTTTTCACGCTGTCTGCAACGTCCGAAAAGAAATTCCAATAAGTGGTTCATGTGTTTGGGAGACTAGCTCCGTTTTCTTTGATACAGTAAAGATATATCGTTGCAGGGTCTGCTTCAAAGGGGATACAGGTCTAGCGGGACTGGCATTCATACCAATGGTAAAGTATGTAGGAAGAGTGGTAAAATAGCTAAAAAAAGGTCGAAATTTGCTACATTGTTTCAAGTTCGTCTTTGTGACGAGGCTTCCAATACAGATAATAATATCCTAAAATCAATAAGCCAACACTAAATGGAATAATAGCAAGATGTTTCATGGTATAGCTACCAAAAAGAATATGCGTATCGAAACCAAAAAACTCGCTTAGCATCCAGTAAGAGTTTGCAGTGATCCATACTGTAATAGCAAGGTTATGGCATAGTTCAGAAACAAATTGTCGGGTTCTCCACGCGATAATAATAGAAACGATTAGGGTAGGGAAGATCATCATAATTCCCAACGGTCTCCAAACCATACACCAGGCAACATCTTTAAACAGCCAGAAAACAATATGTAAGTTTTCCATCTTTCGATAATGAAGCGGGATATTATATAAAGCTTCGTTTGGCTTAGGTTCTATGACATTCAAAACAGGATGTTCTTGTGCTATGTTTTTGTTCAAAGTTTCGGTTGCCATTTTGCCCATGGAGTGTATTTAAGATTGGAAGTTGGCGCTAAATTAATTTTTTGTTATGAATTATCTACTTAAAATATTGTTGAAGCGAGCAATATCCACTAATGGTTCCATGGGAGTTTGATTTGTTAGAAAATCGGCAAATTGTTTACCAAAATAAGGGGCAAGAGAACAGCCCTTAGTGCCCATGCCATTGAATAAACCCACTGATTGATGAATGGGGTGAAGGCCTGCAAAAGGTCTTCTTTCCATATTTGTGGGACGCTCTGATGCAATATGATCTACTATTTCGAAAGGAAGTTTTAACCAATGGTATAATTGGGTTTGTGTATTTCTTCTAAATTCTGCAGTTGGCATTAGATCTGTAAAATTCCATTCATGTGTTGAGCCAATCCACCATAAATTATTATGCCAGGGTACCAAACTAATGCCTTGTTTATAAATATGATTTCTGGGAAGCGCCGGAATATCTGCAATAATGGCCTCTCCTTTATTTCTTGAATAGGGTAATAAATTAAAATAGCGATTGTCTATTCCTTCTGCACCATCGCAGAAAATTATTTTTTGAGCGGTATGATTTTGATATCGTACCAGATCTGTTTCTATTTCGCAAGCTGTCCAATCAAAACGTTCATTTATTAATGCATTTGCATCATCTAATTTTTTCCTCCATCCGTTCAGCATGCCATGCAACTCAATTAATAAACAAGGATCAATTTCACCAATACTGAAAGGGAAATTAAAATTCGTTCTCCAAGCTTCTTGATCTTCTGGTAACCTTAAGTATTCTGTTTCTTTAGGCATACGCTCACGAAAAGCAAGTTCCATTTGTGGGGTTGAATGGAAGTTGAGAATATTACATTTGCGAACCAATTCGGTACCTAATTCTTTACCGAAATCAGTATATGTATTCCATGCAAAAGGTAATAATTTTTCAATCTCCCAGGTACGTACGATTCTTCTTCCAGTTACAGGATTAATCACACCACTTGCCACTTTTGAAGATGTGGAAGCTTGGTTTTCATCTATTACCAATACCCTCTTTCCTGCTTTCACTAAATTCCAGCTCAGGAATGTGCCGCAGAGTCCTTGCCCTACAATAATATAATCAAACTGCATGTTTACGAAATTCGACAATAAATCTGAATCTGAAGAATTAGAATGGCTTACCGTGTGTAGTGTTGATTAATTTTCTGGATAGACTTGGAAAATATTGCATGAATTGTAAAAAATGATTTGTCAAATAATCCTTGCCAAAAAGACGTTGAATTGTTCTGCCAGCAAAAATCCTTTTTGCAAATTGTTTTTTCCATTGCAGCTCGTAGTTCGATTCTAAGACAGAGCGGTTTTGTCCGTTCTTGCAATAATAATCAATATTTTGAAAAGCAATTTTGCTACCATGCAAAGCCATGCTCATTCCGTTACCACATAAAGGTGTGATCATGCCAGCTGCATCTCCAACACATAACATATGTTCTTCTATTTGTGATTTCTTTTGAAAGCTTATCTGTGAAATTGTCAGCGGCTTTTTATAAATAAATTCTGCATTGTTAAAAATATCTTTTAAAAAAGGATTTTTCCATAAAATCAGCTCTTCCATTTCAGGAATGGTATTCCCTGATTTCCTTAAGTTTTCTGCCGTAGTTAAATAGCACAAACAACAATCTCCATTTTCAATTTCTTCAATACCACAATAGCCGTTATCAAAGTTGTGTAAAGCAATTTGATTTCTGGGATGTGGGTATCGAATATGGTATTTAACGCCAATAAAATTATTTAAAGCATTGGGTTTCGCTTTTGCAAAAGGACGAGATAAATGAATATCCAGATTACTCTTTTTGCCAAAACTACCCGCAGCTATCCTGCTATAATAAATGCCTTTATCTGTTTTGATTTCGAATCCATTTATTTTGAATGCCAGGTCATGTACTTTGATTCCGGTAAAAAATGTGACCCCTTTATCTTTTGCAATGCGATATAAATATTCATCTAGTTTATAACGGCTAATTCCAAAGCCTCCAAGAGGAAGTGAAAATTGATAAGACCTTCCATTTTGGGAGGATATTTTTAATTCATTAATGATTGGAAGTCCCCAGGTTGAAATTGGCACACCTATTTTTTCTAAGAATGGAAGAGATTCATTGCTAATATATTCGCCACAAACTTTATGAAATGGGTAAGTTTCTTTTTCGAATAATATTGTATTGTATCCAGCATTGGCACATTGAATTGATAGGCTCAATCCTGCGAGGCCTCCACCAATAATTGCGATATCAAATTCTTCAGTCATTTAAAGTCCCTGTTCTTTTACTATCAAATAACGAAAAGCCCATTTCCAACTAATTTTATAATTTTCAATACCAGATTTTGAGAAAATATTTTTCCAATCTGATTTAATAAAACCACGTGCAACACTTAGACAGGCATCGTTTTTAACTAAATAGGAATTTGAAAAAAGATTAGTCAATATTTTTATTAAATAATATGCCAGCCAATGTCTTTGTAAGTCATTAATAAAAAAACCTTTCTCAGTATTTTCTGTCATCCATTTTAGTTGAAAAACTAATGCTTCATCTGTAAAATGGTGACAAAATAGACTAGAGAAAATAATATCTGGTTTGTTTTCAAAATAAACTTTAGAATAATCGCTACAGATGAAATCGGTATTTGCTTTCAAGTATTCATTTTGTTTAGCAAAAACTATACATGCATTATTATAATCGATACCAATACAATGAATCTTAATTTCATTTGCTTTACAATAGTTAACAATGGCCACTAAATTGTCTCCACCGCCACAACCTATTTCACAGACTGTAATTTCTTTTTTGTCTTTGGCCAATTTTTTAAACCCTTCTAAAGTAATGGCATGGCCACCCAATAATGTATTAATGGTATTCAGCTCCCTCATGGTTTGAGCAATATCCGCAAATGGAATTCCTTCACCGTCGAGCAACTCTTTTTGATATGATCTGGTTTTAAAATTCATTTCAAATTAATTTATTTCTTTTTGCAAAGGAAGGTTTCCATAGTTAATCCTGGTCCAAATGCAATACCAAATACATTCTCGCCTGATTCAATTGCACTGTCCATGATTTCTTTTAAAACAAAAAGAATCGTAGGAGAGGACATGTTTCCATTTTCTGCTAATATTTTTCTTGCAAATTTTGTATGAGATGCTGATAACGATAATTTTTGTTCTATCACATCAACTATTTTTTTACCCCCGGGATGAATACACCAATAAGGTATATCATCTACAACTAAATCTTTTTTCGCCAGAGCTGCTGATATAAGTACTTCAATATCTTCTTTGATGATTTGTGGGATATAGCTACTTAAAGTCATTAAAAAACCTTTACTACTAATTTCCCATGCCATATCAGTTTTTCCCTGAAATGCAACTTCAGAGTGAAAACTTTCTATCTGTAGCGCCTTTGTGCAAGTACTATTATTGCTTACCAAAACTGCGGCAGATCCATCAGCAAATAAAAGACTACTCGATGCATTTTCAAGTGTATACTCTTTTTGAAAATGTATCGTACATAATTCTGTTGCTACTAAAACAACCTTTGCAGCTGGTTCACTGTCACAAATAAATTTTGCCATTTTCAATCCATGTATGGCAGCATAACATCCCATAAAATTAATGGAAGTTCTAAAAAGAGAAGGAGATAGTTGCATCGCTTCCATGATCTCTAAATCTAATCCTGGGGCGCTCATTCCTGTACAACTTATCGTTATCAAATGTGTAATTTGATCGCTATTGATATGTGATTCAATACATTTCTTAATTGCCTCAATTGATAATACGGATGCATTTTTTTTATACAATTCCATTCGATGCTCAATTGAAGGGAATGCGTCTTGGTTGTTCTTTGGTAAAAAATTCCAGTTAGCATTTGTGTCTCCATAATCTGGGATGGCAGAATGTCTTGTTTCAATGCCACTATGGTGGTAAAGAAAAACCAGTTTTCTTTTTTCATCAGCTTCTAATTGATAGGCTTTCTGCATGTATTGCAGAATGTCCACTTGTTTGTGTGCAAATGGGGGAGATGCTGTTGCTATAGATACGATATCAGCCAAAATGGTTCAATATTAATAAGGTGAAAAATGCCAGATTCGTGCAAGTACTTGCTAACCAAATCATACGCATTGTATTTTTGAAATTAGCCTGATCTGGATACTTCCAGACTTTCAGCGTCCAATTAGCAAAATATAGAACCACTGGAATGAAAAAAAGTTGAATAATCCAAAAATTAGTCAGCTCGTCTTGTATTCGAAAATGCCAGAAAAGGCAAAAAAATGCAAGCAAATAAAGGATCGCACAGAATAGAAAAGTGCCTCTTTTCCCCAATAATATTGAAATTGTTTTAACGCCATCTTTTCGATCTTGAATGTGCTGGTAGATTTGTGTGATGGGGTAGAACCCTCCAATTAATAAGCCTGCTGCAATAATAAGTAATAAAGGAACCTCCATGGTAAGATTACTACTAACTCCATGTGCAATTGCAAAAAATACTAAAGAACCTTGATTAATAATGACCAACAAATAACCCAGAATCGGATATTTCTTTAAACGTATGCCCCTCCAACTATACAATCTTGAACTGATAATAAAAAATAGAAAGCAGGTTGCAAAAATTGGACTTATTAAAAAGGAAAGGATAAAGCCAATTATATCCAAGATCAGTGTAAGAAAATACAATTGTTTTGTTGGCTCCAAGGGTACGGCAACTCCGCCGATGCTTTCTGTATCCCGATCATTATAACTATTATATCCATTGCTCGATGGATAAAGAAATAAATGCAATAAAACGAAAACTAAAATGGCTCTTGTGCAATTTATATGATCAGTTATGCTTAATGCAAACCAGTAAACCGGCATTAGAAAAAAGCTAAACGGAATTCGTAATAGCTGAATAGTTGATTTATCTATCAAATTGAGGGATTTGAATATTGAATATAATCTTTAATCTTCTACAGTAATTCTAATTCCCTCTGAATGACTATTAAATTCAGGAGCATATATACACTGAATATTTGCTATTCCCACTGAAAAATTTCCTGTATGTGTGATGTATACCGGGTATTCAAAAACATTAGTGCCTTTGTTCAAGTGACTAATGTAAAAGTTACTACTAATGTCTGTAGTGTTTTCATAATAACTCAAACCATCCTGCCATTTAAATCCACTCAAAATATTTACTGGTTCCATACCTGCTGCACGCATATCTTTTAAATGTACATAATCTAAATCACGACTTGTTTTTAATACTAAATGCACAATGACTTTATCCCCGATTTTTAAAGAACTGTTTAAATCTATCGGGTTTAGTTCTTTGCCGTGATCTGTTATCTTTTCAATCATCAATTTCTTTTCAATAGAAAGTGGCGAAACTGCTGATGTAATTTTATCAAAGTCTTCAAAGTATTGCCAATAAACAGCACCATAGGCTGGTTGATTATTTCTTATGGTGCCAACTTTATTGGTCTTAGTCGTTACCGTTATGTCTCCCATCGAGGAATCCACTTTTGCTGCATCAAACCTTTTTTCAAAGTATCCCGAATCCGCAACCTTATTCTCATTGCTGCAATTGATCAATGTTTTGCCAAGTGTTATTTGCGGGGTTTCTTTTACACTTAACCAATCAGTACCATTTAAAAGCAAGGCATAACAAGCATTTGCAGTGTTAATACTGGACTTCCAATTATTTGTTTGCTTGTTTAAGATCAACCAAGTTTTAATAGCATCAATTTTTTTAGTTCTTTCTGCTGAATTATTTTGTTGATTCAACTCTGCAATCAATTCAATAACATGAGACGCAATAGTAAACTGTGATTCTTGCCCATATCCCGAATT
>CAIJZG010000117.1 GCA_903825065.1 uncultured Bacteroidota bacterium | reverse complement strand
TAATTTATTTTTAATGATGGCGCCGCCTAAACTTGCACCAAATTGTTTTACATCAAATGCGTTTGTAACAACATCTTGTAATCCACCAGCACCTGCTTTAGTACCTACCATACTCTGATTTCTTTTATTATAGAAGGCAGTTCCGTGAAAAGTGTTGGTACCACTTTTTGTAACTGCATTTATACTAGCACCAGTAAAACCAGATTCTCTTAAGTTATAAGGAGACACGTTGATTTGAATTTCTTGAATCGCATCCAATGAAATTGGAGCTGAGTTTGTTTGTCCGCCATTCAAAGCACTTAACCCAAAACTGTTATTGAAAATTGATCCATCAAGTGTAAAGTTAATTGCACGTGCATCCTGACCAGCAAATGAAAGTCCATTTGATTGCGGAACCAAACGGGTTAAGTCAGTTACGTTTCTACTAATGGTAGGCATCGTTCCTAATAAACGAGCATTAATATTTGTGGAAGCTCCCTTTCTGTCTTTAGAAATCAAAGCGCCTTTACGTGCAGTACCAACTACTGTTACTTCTTGTAATTGACTTTTTGCATCTGATAATGAAACATCGATAATGCTTGGTTCACCTAATTGGATATAAACATCAGTAATAGTTTCTGTTTTTAAACCTACATAGGTAAAAACAATTTTATAAGGACCACCAATACGCAAACCAGGAACTGTATATTTCCCGGAATTGGTTGATACTGATTTGTATTTACTACCAGAAGGCTCATGGGTAACTTCGATTGAAGTACCTACTAGGGGTGCATTTGTTCCGTCTTTAACTGTTCCGGTAATTGTACCAGTAGTAAGTTGTGACATTGCTGTGATGGCTATAAAATAGGCCATTGAAGCAAGCAGAATTTTCTTCAGATTTAACATAAATTGCAGGTTTAAAGCTGCAAATATGGAGTTAAAAAAGTTAATTAACATAGTTTTATGCATAAATTTTATGTTATGCATAAAGGGATAATAACAAATGTTCGCTTTTTGTTTATAATTTTTCTTTTTGAATGCAGCGAATGTTTATTCCTGAATAATAATTCCTCTAGCAATTAAATTGCCCCATTTTTTTTCCAGTGATTCAATTATATTTGAATACTATAATTATAATATATATACATTATTGATCAATAATTAAATTAGAGTTAATTCCTTCCTGCCCACTTTGATTGTTCGCGATTTAGAAATAACGATTGTACTTTTGCTCCCTAATTTCAAAATATGTTAGATAGGATTGAAGAAGCTATTGAGGCCATTAAAGATGGTAAGTTGGTAATTGTAGTTGATGATGAGGATCGTGAAAATGAAGGCGACTTTATTGTAGCAGCCAGACATGCAACTCCAGAAGTGATCAATTTTATGAGCAAGGAAGGCCGTGGATTAATTTGTGCTGCTTTAACTGAACAAAGATGTGATGAATTGGAATTGAAGCCAATGGTTGTTTCTAATACTTCTTTACACGAAACAGCCTTTACCGTTTCAGTTGATTTAAATGGATTTGGGAATTCTACTGGAATTTCTGCCCATGATCGTTCTAATACGGTTTTAGCACTAATAAATTCCGAAACAAAAGCTTCAGATTTAGGTCGTCCTGGGCATATATTTCCATTAAGAGCAAAGAATGGTGGGGTTTTAAGAAGAGCTGGTCATACAGAGGCAACAGTAGATCTTGCGCGTTTAGCAGGATTAGAGCACGCCGGCGTTTTAGTGGAAGTGATGAATGAAGATGGTTCCATGGCTCGATTACCTGAATTATTAGAAATAGCAAAGAAGTTTCAGCTTAAAATAATTTCAATTAAGGATCTGATCGATTATAGAATGAAATCAGATTCACTGATTGAAGAATTGGTTCGAGTAAAAATGCCTACTAAATATGGTAATTTTACTTTGGCAGCATTTAAAGAAAAGATTACCGGAGCTGAGCATTTGGCATTAATTAAAGGCGAATGGAAAGCAGATGAACCAGTTTTAACTAGGGTTCATAGTAGTTGTTTTACGGGCGATATCTTGGGAAGTCTACGTTGCGATTGTGGCGATCAATTGCACCAAGCTATGCAAATGGTAGAAAAAGAAGGGAAGGGCATTATACTTTATATGAACCAAGAAGGAAGAGGCATCGGTCTTGTAAATAAATTGAAAGCCTACAAATTACAAGAGGAAGGAATGGATACTGTTGAAGCTAACCTTCATTTAGGTTTTGGAATGGATGAAAGAGATTATGGAGTTGGTGCACAAATCTTGAGAAGCCTAAATGCAACCAGGCTCAAACTTTTGAGTAATAATCCTAAAAAACGTGCGGGTTTAAAAGGCTATGGGATAGAAATTGTAGAAACCTTACCAATAGAAACTGTCCCCAACCAATACAATGAAAAATATTTAACTACTAAGAGAGATAAACTCGGACATAATATTCTAAAAAAGTAAAAAAAAATCCTCAGAATTTTCTGAGGATTTTTTTATTGTCGTTTGTTTTTTAATTCTTGCAAACTCTCTTTTGTTTCATCAAGTTCTTTCTTCAAGCTGATCATATATAAGGTAAGCTCTTCCACCTTTTTCAATAAGGTCGCATTCATTTTTCCTAAATCCAAACCATTAGCCATTACTTCTTCAGTGGAAGGCACATCAGGTAAATGCTTATTGTCATGTATAAATTTTTCTAACTTTTGTAAAGAAAGCAATTGATAGTCAGGTGTGAAAACATTGTCATACCAATCCTTTGAGTCTTTCACTGCTACTTTTACTTTTTCAGTTAAGATTCCTTGCTCAACGTATAATTTATAACCATCGTATTGTGTCTGTACATCTCCAATTCTAACCCTTCCCTCATAGGAATCTACAGATAGAAATTCTTTTTCATTGGCATCTGTGGGAGATTTATAGCTTATCTTAAAAGTTTGAGCTGTCTTCAAAGTGTTATCACCAGAAACTCTAGCACCAATTGACCAAAAGCTAACATTCTTAGGATCGGTTACATTTCCATTCGAAAACATGATGCTTGGCTCATTCTGTCCGGCAGGAGCCCATTCATTACTCAATTTTAAAAGAAAATTCTTTTTAGTTGTATTGCCAGCACCTCTTTTAATTTCTAATGGAGCACTTGGAGTAATGGTACCTATTCCTATATATCCCGAAGCCGGAAATACATTCTCTTTATTCCCATCTGCCACAATCGTAGATTCTGATTTTAAAGTACCACTGGATTTTGTACGAATAGGAGACACCTGTCCAAAACTATAAATTGCCAGGTTACTGCAGAAAACGAAGAAGATTAATTTATTTTTCATGTACTACAATTTTCAAAGACTAGTGATTGATTTATCCTAAATCACATACCAAAACTACAGAAAATCAGCCAACAGCCTTCAGAACTAAACGTTATAAACCATCTCAAATTGTGCTGAAAGCTTGCCTATTTGAAATAAAAAAAGTGGCTTAGCCACTTTTTTTATTTCAAGAATGTATTTATCTGTGAGAACTATGTCCGTATTCCTCTTCTTCACGTTCTTTTTCCTTCTCATAAGCTTTAATAATAGATTTCACAAGGCGGTGTCTTACTACATCCTCTTCATTCAATTCAATATGTGCAATGCCATCTACATTTTTAAGTATCCGGGTAGATTTTTCCAAACCACTACGCATATTTCTAGGAAGATCTACCTGAGTGGGATCGCCAGTAATAATAGCCTTTGCATTTGCGCCAATCCTAGTTAAAAACATTTTCAACTGAAGATCATTGGTGTTTTGTGCTTCATCCAAAATAATAAAAGCATTATCAAGTGTTCGACCACGCATATAAGCCAATGGTGCAATTTCAATAGTGCGGGTACTCATGTAATAGCCTAATTTATCCGCAGGTATCATGTCATCCAATGCATCATACAACGGGCGTAAATAAGGATCAATTTTTTCTTTCAAATCACCAGGTAAAAATCCTAAGCTTTCACCCGCTTCCACAGCCGGTCTGGTAAGAATAATTTTCTTAACTTGTTTATTCTTTAATGCGCGCACAGCTAAAGCAACTGCTGTATAAGTTTTACCTGTACCTGCTGGTCCAATTGCAAAAACGATATCGTTTTTATCTGCAGCTAGTACCATTTTTTTCTGATTCTGTGTTCTTGCTCGAACAGTCTTTCCATTAGGTCCAAAAACAAGGATGTCGTTAGGATTTCGATCAACAAAATTGTCAATAGTTTCTACATCATCACCTCCAAGAATTTGTTGAAAATAAATTTCACTTAAGTGTCCATTTCTTTCGAGGTACTGAATGATGAGATCGATTTTTTCTTTTGCGGTATCGATTTGCTCTGGAGCTCCGCTTAATTTTAATTGTGTTCCTCTTGAAAGGATTTTAAGTAATGGGAATTTTTTCTTCAAGAGGTCTAACTTTCCATTGTTAACGCCAAAAAATTCAATGGGGTTAACGGTTTCGAGGTTAATGATTGTTTCAGTCAATCTACTTCGGTTTTAATGATTAAGGATCTTGAATCGGAATTTTTTGTCTTTCTCAAATTTAATTGGATAAGACTATTAAAACCTAGTAATTCTTATACACAGATGTGGATAGAAAAATATTAACATATTAAGCAAAAGGAGCAACACCTTGAGTCATGAATTTGAATATTAAACTTCCATGAATTTTCTAAAATAAATTTTTCGGGTGACACTTTATTATTATAATGATTTTAATGCAGCAATTGTTGCTATTGGATTTTCAGATTTAAAAACAGTATTCCCAGCTACTAATACATCTGCTCCTGTATTCAATATGGCTTTTGCATTTGCAAGTGTTACTCCGCCATCAATTTCAATCAAGGTGTGCAGTCCTCTTTCCTTAATCATTTTTTTTAAAACTCGAATTTTATCCATTGTTTGTGGAATAAATGATTGTCCACCAAAACCAGGATTCACACTCATGATACATACCAGATCAATATTATCGAGAATATCTTCCAATAATTGTACGGGTGTGTGCGGATTCAAAGCCACACCTGCCTTCATTCCTAGAGATTTAATTTGTTGTAGATTTCTATGTAAGTGTGGGCATGCTTCGTAATGTACAGTAAGAATATCTGCTCCAGCTTTCTTAAAAGCCTCAGCATATTCTCCTGGTCTTTCAATCATCAAGTGAACATCACATACTTTACTTGTTGCAGTTCTGATTTGTTCTATAACTGGTAATCCAAAACTAATATTAGGAACAAAAGTTCCATCCATCACATCTAAATGAAACCAATCAGCAACGCTTTCATTTAACATCTTACATTCTGATCCCAATTCTAAAAAATTACTGGCAAGAAGTGATGGGGCTATAATCGGCATTGTGATATTTTTTGCAAAGTTACAAATTTTGTTTTAGTGAGTAGCAGCAGATTTCAGTCTTTTTATGGCTTGCTCGGCTTCGATTAATTTAGGATCGAGCGAAAAGGCTTTTTCATAATTTTCCATTGCAGCATTTGAATTTTTGTTCGCTTCATTTGTTTTCCCTAACCAATAATATCCATCTGGATAGGTGTTTCTTACAGAAATTAATTTTGAAAAGATTTTTTTAAGGCAAGAAGAAAAGCAGTTGATGCGGAGATAGAGAACAACTTACTAATAAATCATTATACTAAGTTAGTTAGTGAAACAGAGAATCAGAGTCAAGCGAGTAAAGAGCTAGACAAGCTATTTACGGATCAAATATATAGGAGGTATATATGAAAAATCAAGGGTAATATACGGATAAATAAGGTGGCCATGAGTGTAATTATGGGGGAGCTCAAGAACAATAAAAGCCTAGGATTAAATGATAATAGAAATGCTATTCACAATCCTAGTAGATCATATATGTCAGTTTTTTGAGAATGTGATAAACTATGGAGTGGTAGTACTATTTAAAAGTTAAATATTACTATTATAAATACATACAATACTGGTCGGTAAAAACTAACCTGGAGCCTATCGTGGCCGCGCATTGCCCCAGATGACCGCGTATGGAACCGATTGATCCCAACGGCCCCCGATGGCCCCTGATGGCGCCTTTAAGAGTGGGAAAAGTGTTAAAACACACAGAAAAATGTTTAAACCACACAAAAATCACTCAATGAGTTGAGAATTTTTGAGGTAAATTGCGAACGGAAAATATTCATTCAAAACTGTTTTTTGCATTGGATAGGTCATAAAAATCTCTTTTAGATTCGTTTAGTTCCAAAAAAATTTAACTATCCAAAAGTGAAAATATTTGTTTTTTCAGTCAAAAAAAATCACGGAAAATTAAAAATGGAATCTGGAAATAGATTCTGAAAATCAATTTTTTCTC
>CAIJZG010000116.1 GCA_903825065.1 uncultured Bacteroidota bacterium | reverse complement strand
CTGTTGAAAAAAAGATGAATGATATTTTAATTGGTGGCAGCACTGTTGAAAAAGGATCCATCAAAGCTTATATAACTGCTGTTGGCGAGGATACTGTTTTATCAAATATCTTGAAACTTGTAAGAGAAGCTCAATCTGAAAAACCTCCGGTTCAACAATTAGCTGATAAAATTAGTGCCATATTCGTACCAGTAGTAATTAGTATTGCAATAGTAGCCCTTTTAGGAAATTATTTTATTGGTCACCATAGCTTTAGTGAAAGCTTATTAAGAGGAATTGCTGTTTTGGTAATTTCTTGCCCCTGTGCAATGGGGCTTGCCACACCGGCAGCAATAGCAGTAGGGCTTGGACGTGCTGCAAAAAATGGTATCCTTTTTAAAAATGCCAAAAGCCTAGAAATATTTAAAGATATACGTCAAGTAGTATTTGATAAAACTGGTACACTTACTACTGGAAATTTTACTATTCGAAAATTTGAACCCATAGACCATTCAGAAATAGGAATCGCTGAGTTTAAAAAAATCACCTATTCACTTGAAAGATTTTCTACACACCCCATTGCAAAATGCATCAGCAAAGAATGGAAAATAAAAGATGATATTCGTTGGACAAAAATTGAAGAACAAAAAGGATTGGGGATGATTGCTACCGATAAATCTGGCAATACCTATTCAGCAGTATCTTATAAAGCAGTGGCTAAAATAAGTAAGGACCATACCCACAATGTATATATTATTCGAAACGATGTTTTAATAGGTTGGATTGATGTAGCTGATGAAATAAGGCCTGAAGCGAAACAAGTAATTGAAATGTTACGATATAAAGGAATTCGAACTATTTTATTAAGTGGAGATAAAAAAGAAAAATGTGAACAGGTAGCCCAGGAATTACATATTGATGAATGGCTTGCAGAACAAACGCCTGAACAGAAATTATTAGTTATTGAAAATTACAATAGAAAGGAACCTACCGCCATGATTGGTGATGGAATTAATGATGCGCCTGCATTGGCAAAAGCAACTGTAGGAATTTCTCTTAGCGATGCCTCACATATTGCAATGCAAAGTGCACAGGTTGTTTTAATGAATCATGGATTAAAAAATCTGCCGCTTGCATTGGGATTAGGAAAGCATACCTATATTACTATTAAAGAAAATCTTTTCTGGGCGTTTATCTATAATATTGTGGCAATCCCTATTGCAGCCTTTGGATTTTTGAGTCCTACTTTCAGTGCGTTAACAATGGCCTTAAGTGATGTGGTGCTTGCAATAAATTCAGTTAGATTGAACTATAAAAAAGTTATTTAAATACTGAACAATATAATAGTGTTGAACCCAAACGAAATATTAAATAAATACTGGGGATTTGATTCATTTCGTCCTATGCAGGAAGATATTATTAATTCTGTATTAAAGGGTAACGATACTATGGCACTTTTACCAACTGGTGGCGGAAAGTCTATCTGCTTTCAAGTTCCTGCGCTGATGATGGACGGTTTATGTATTGTAATTAGTCCATTGATCGCCTTAATGAAAGATCAAGAGGAAAATTTAAAAGATAAAGGGATAACAGTTGCTAGTATTCATAGTGGTCTCACTTATTATGAAGTTAAATGCATTTTACAAGATGCTATTGAAGGAGATTATCAATTCCTTTACCTATCCCCAGAACGATTAGAAACAAAAATATTTAAAGAATTACTTCCTTATTTAAAAATTAGTTTATTAGTAGTTGATGAAGCACATTGTATTTCACAATGGGGTTATGATTTCAGACCTTCCTATTTAAAGATCGCACAAATAAGAGATGTATTGCCCGGCATACCAATGATGGCATTAACTGCATCAGCAACTATAGATGTTCAGAAAGATATTTTGCATAAACTAGAAATGCGAAATGCCACTACTTTTAAGCAATCATTTGAAAAACCAAATCTTTCTTATAGCGTTTTTAAAGTTGACAGTAAGCTTAATAAACTCATTGAAATATTAGAAGCCGTTCCGGGGTCTAGTATTGTGTATTGCAACAACAGAAGGCAAACAAAAGAATTAGCGGAACTTTTACTTCTGAATAAAATAAATGCAGACTATTACCATGCAGGTTTAAATTCTGATGATAGAACATTGAAACAGAATTTATGGATACAGAATAAAATAAGAGTAATGGCCTGCACCAATGCATTTGGCCTTGGTATCGATAAACCAGATGTAAGAACTGTTATTCATTTCGATGCTCCAGAATGTTTGGAAAGTTACTATCAAGAAGCAGGTCGAGCAGGAAGAGATGGAAAGAAAGCTTTTGCTGTTTTGTTATATCACTCTTCAGATATTGAAACCCTTCAATCAATGACCGAAAAACGGTATCCACCTCTTTCTATCATTAAAAAAATATATCAAGAACTAGCCAACTATTTACAATTGCCCATTGGTGTTGGTGAGATGCAATATTTCGATTTCGACTTGCACGAATTTGTAAAAAACTTCCACCTCGATTCTTATTTAGTAAGTAATACACTTAAAATATTAGAACAAGAAGGGCATTTTATTTTATCGGAAAATATTTTTTTGCCATCGAAAATACAGTTTCAAATAGACAAAGACAGTCTCTATTCATTTGAATCTAGTTACCCAGATTTAGAACCAATTATCAAAACCCTACTTCGCACTTATCAAGGCATTTACGATAATAGTACTTCTATTTTCGAAAAACAGATCTCAAGAATTCTTCGAACCCCAATCGAAGAAATAAAGCTTCAATTAGAAAAATTAAATCGTTTTGGAATAATTGAATATTTACCTCAAAAAGAAAAGCCTCAATTATATTTTCTGCTTAATCGTGCACCAGCAGAATACCTTTATATTGATCAAGATCTTTACTTCAAAAGAAAGAAACAATATCAGGTTCGGCTTGATGCGATGTTAGATTATATTGAAACATTAGATAAATGTAGAAGCCGTTTTATTGCTAATTATTTCGGCGAAACAAAGGCAACTGATTGTGGCAATTGCGACAACTGTTTAAAAAGAAAAAAAAAGTCGCCTAGCAATACTCGATTTCAGACTATCCTACAGCAAATTCAATCTTTGGCTCAAAATAGTATCTCAGTAAAAGAAATACTAAATCAATACGAACCCTCTGAATCGGATGATATTTGGGCTGTTTTAAAGTTTATGGAATCAGAACAAATGATTCAATTAGGGGAAAATGGAATTGTAAAAACTGAACGAATGTAAATTCATAAATCAGGTTGTAATCCGGATAAATTTGCAGAACTTACAGAAGTATACCAGCAAACCCTATTTACCGTTCATGCTTTTTAACAAAAGATTGAGCAGATTAGAGAGGAAAATGGTTTTGTTTTAACTTTATTTGATGATTAAATAAGTCGTTATGGAAGATAAAAAAAGTAAAATTCTATTGTGTGAAGACGATACCAACTTAGGGATGGTATTGAAAAATTATTTAGAATTAAATGATTATGAAGTAACCCTGGAAAGAGATGGAAGACTAGGTTTGGCTGCTTTTCAACGTGAAAAATTTGATATCTGTTTGTTAGATGTAATGATGCCGAATATGGATGGATTTAAATTAGCAGAAGAAATTCGCGATGTAGATCTTGATATTCCTTTATTCTTCTTAAGTGCCAAAACCATGAAAGATGATATCATTCAGGGATACAAATTGGGCGCGGATGATTATATCACCAAACCGTTCGACAGCGAAGTATTGCTTTTAAAAATCAAAGCAATGTTAAAGCGTAATGAAGAAGACAATCGTATCAGTGACAATATTGAGTTTGATTTAGGTCGTTATCATTTCAATCCAAAATTGCGTGAATTAAAGCACGACGACAGTACACAAACCCTTTCTCCAAAAGAGAATGAGTTATTAAAAATGTTAGCTGAGCATAAAAACGATCTTTTGCCTCGCGAAAGAGCTTTGAAAAAAATATGGGGTAGCGATACGTATTTCAATGGTAGAAGTATGGATGTATACATTGCCAAATTACGCAAGTACCTGAAAGACGATACTAATATTGAAATTGTAAATATCCATGGAAATGGATTTAGATTAGTAGCACCTTAGTTTAATACCTTCCAAAAAAAGACCTTTCAGCAATAGTTGAAAGGTCTTTTTTATTATGAAAATAGTGTTGGTCCTGCCCCACGCTGAACAACCTCTCTGCCTAAGTGATTATATGCTTTTAAAGTTGCTTCCCTTCCCCTAGGTGTTCTTTGCAAGAATCCTTCTTGAATTAAAAATGGCTCATACACTTCTTCAATTGTACCAGACTCTTCTCCCACAGCTGTTGCTATTGTAGTAAGGCCTACAGGGCCACCCTTGAACTTGTCGATAATGGCTGCCAATATGCGATTATCCATTTCGTCCAACCCATGTTCATCTACATTTAAAGCTTTTAATGCGTGCTGAGTAATTCCAATATCAATAGTTCCATCATTCAATACTTGAGCAAAATCGCGAACTCTGCGCAACAACCCATTAGCAATACGAGGTGTGCCTCTACTTCTTCTAGAAATCTCTCCAGCAGCATCAGAGCTAATTTCGGTGTTCAAAATAGCAGCACTTCTTTCTATAATCTTTTTTAAAGTTTCGGCATTGTAATATTCCAAACGACTTTTAATGCCAAATCGCGATAACAAAGGAGCTGTTAGAAGTCCACTTCTAGTTGTTGCCCCAACCAAGGTAAAAGGGTTTAAATTAATTTGAATACTTCTTGCATTCGGACCAGAATCAATCATAATATCAATTCTAAAATCTTCCATTGCGGCATAGAGGTATTCTTCCACAACCGTACTTAATCGATGAATCTCATCAATAAACAACACATCATTGGGTTGCAAATTGTTTAATAACCCAGCTAAATCGCCTGGTTTCACAATAACCGGGCCTGATGTTTCTTTAATATTTACGCCCAATTCATTGGCTACAATTCTACTTAAAGTTGTTTTACCAAGACCCGGGGGGCCATGAAATAATACATG
>CAIJZG010000115.1 GCA_903825065.1 uncultured Bacteroidota bacterium | reverse complement strand
GGAAGTTCCTTTTCTTTTTTGTAAGTCGCTTTTCTTTTACGGGTAATTGATTTACTGTAACATCTTTAAACGCCTTACAATGCCTATGCAGGGGGCATTCTATGCAATCAGGAGTAAATGGTTTACACACTGTAGCACCAAAATCCATGATTGCTTGATTAAACGCTGCAGGATCTGATTTAAATAATAATTGCGTTGCTTGTTGTTGAAAATGTTGCTTCCCTGCGGTGCTATCAATGGGAATTTGTGAGCCAAAATATCTGGATAAAACACGATACACATTTCCATCCACTACTGCATAAGGTAATTCAAATGCAAATGAAGCAATTGCGGCGGCTGTATACGGACCAATCCCTTTAAGCGTTAAAAGTGTTTCATAAGATTTCGGAAATTCACCATGAAATTCAGATACAATTTTCCTTGCTGTTGCTAATAAATTTTTGCAGCGGTTATAATACCCCAGTCCTTCCCAAAGCTTAAATGCATCTTCATCTTTTGCCTTGGCTAAATGGGCTATGGAAGGATAAGTTTTTATAAATTTTTCGTAATAAACCCATCCTTGTTCTACCCTGGTTTGTTGGAGTATAATTTCACTTAGCCATATTTTGTAGGGATCTTTGATTCCTTTCCAAGGCATTTGCCTGACATTTTCGTTATAATGCCAATTCATCAAAAGGCTGGTAAAAACATGATCCATGTGACTGAAAATAGTCATTAAAAGAATTTGTTTCTAAACATGGGAAAGATTTCTGGAGAATATCTTGTTTGCCTTTCCCTAATCGGGGTTAAACCATTTATCAATCAATTAGTAACACCTTTAATATTTAAGCTATCTTACTTGCACAAACGGATTTTTTTATCGTATTTTGGTATTACACACCCACAAAATGTCAACCATATGAGAAAATCAGATCTAATCAATCAGATTTCAGATAAAACAGGTATCCCAAAAGTAGATGTTTTAGTAACCCTTGAAACAATGTTTAAAGAGGTGAAAGAAAGTCTATCAAATGGTCAAAATATCTATATCCGAGGTTTTGGAAGCTTTATAACAAAAAAAAGAGCTGCTAAAATTGGACGAAATATTAAGAAAAACATCGCTGTTGAAATTCCAGAGCATTTTATTCCTGCTTTTAAGCCCGCAAAAGAATTTGTTGCAGAAGTAAAAACCAAACGTAAGTCTGGGTAACTTTGCACAAATTTAATTCGTGAAAAAAAAGCAATGGATCATTGTATTAGTAGGTTTAACACTTGTTATATTAGTATATATTGGTGGCGTAACAAATGCTCCCAAATCTAATACTCCTGCTTCGTCCGCACCTCAATCTGCTGGAATTCAGCTGGTTACATCTGATATCTTACTTCAAAAAGCGAAGCAACGACTAACCCCTGAGCAAGTGGCCAGGCTGGCAGCTTTGGAAAGTTCCGTGAAAAGAGGGGATGTAAAAGAACAGCAGTTACACGTTTTTCATCAGCTAGCAAAATTCTGGTCAGACTCTGCCAGAATGTTCGAACCCTTCGCTTATTATACTTCAGAAGCAGCGAAGTTGGAAAATTCCGAAAAAAGCCTCACCTTTGCGGCCCACCTTTTTTTAGATAACCTATTAACAGAGGGAGATCCGGCCATGCAACACTGGCTGGGTGATAATGCAAAAGTTCTTTTAGATAAAGCGTTGGTAATTAATCCTGCGAATGATTCTTCCAAAATTGGTTTGGGTATCTGTTACATGTTTGGCAATATTTCTGATAACCCGATGCAGGGTATATTGGAAGTTCGAAAAGTAGTACAGGAACACCCTGATAATTTATACGGGCAGTTTGTTTTAGGCTTAGGCGGAAAAAAAAGCGGACAGTATGATAAAGCCATCGAACGATTTAAAATAGTAGTGGATAAACAACCGGAAAATTTGGAAGCAATTTTCAATTTAGCCGAGACTTTTGAAATGAAGGGTGATAAAGCAAATGCTATTATCTGGTATCAAAAAGCCAGAGACATGATAAAAGTACCAGATGCTAAAATTGCGCTTGACAAGCGCATTAAGGATTTGAAGAAATAACAATTTATTTTTTAACTATATAAAATTACTTGGGTATGCCTTGTGGTAAGAAGAGAAAGCGTCATAAGATTGCGACGCATAAAAGAAAAAAACGTTTAAGAAAGAATCGTCATAAGAAAAAGAACAAATAGTTCTTCTACTAACATGATAGAATCCCCGTTCCGATTTTTCAGGACGGGGATTTAACACTTATCTGAATTTAGCCACTCACCTTTCCTACGCTGCAACTTTACCTTTTCCTTCCTTTCTGGTGGCTTTGAAAACAGATATTGATGTAAGGATGTATGCCCATAATGGGCAAGTAATTGTGTATCTAAAAGTTGCGCTTTGTGAACAAAGAATTAATTATTAATGTAGCCCCAACAGGCGTTGAAATCGCTTTGTTGGAAGATAAAAAATTGGTGGAACTGCATAACGAAAAAGCAGATGCCAGCTTCGCAGTAGGTGATTTATATCTTGGCAAGGTGAAGAAACTCATCCCCGGATTGAACGCTGCGTTTGTTGACGTAGGTTTTGAAAAAGATGCCTTCTTACACTATACCGATTTAAGTCCCTATGCTCGTTCTATTATCAAATTCACGCAGATTGCGATGCATGATAAGGATGAAAATGGATTTGACTTTGGTAAATTTCAATCTGAACCCGAGATTTTAAAAACAGGGAAAATTAATGAGGTGCTGAATGGTAAACCAAATGTATTGGTACAAATTCTAAAAGAACCTATTGCTGCAAAAGGCCCTCGCTTAAGTTGCGAACTTTCATTGCCCGGACGTTTTGTGGTGGTAACTCCCTTTAATGAGATTGTAGCAGTTTCAAAAAAAATTCATTCCTCAGAAGAAAGAAAGCGCTTACATAAAATTGTAGAAGCGATACGCCCTAAAAATTTTGGGGTTATTGTTCGCACTGCCGCTGAAGGCAAGAGTACTGCTGAATTGCATCAAGACATGTTGAGTCTAGTAGCAATTTGGAATACCATACAAACCAATTTAAAAGGTTCTGTAGCACCTGCTAAAATCATGAGCGAGCAGAACAAAACAACTAGCATTCTTCGCGATCTATTGAATGAAGATTTCAATCGGATTGTAATTAATGATAGAAATATTTATACTGATACCAAGGCTTATATTCAACGCATAGCTGCAGATAAAGAAGATATCGTTACAATGTATAGTCATCCAGGATCGATCTTCGATCATTTTGGGATTACTAAGCAAGTGAAATCGGCTTTTGGTAAAACTGTAAATCTTCCAAGCGGTGCTTATTTAATTATTGAGCATACGGAGGCTTTGCATGTAATAGACGTTAACAGCGGTTATAAGAGCATTAGCAATAATCAGGAAGAGAATGCCCTTGAAACAAATCTAGAGGCAGCAGAGGAGATTGCAAGGCAATTAAGGCTCAGAGATATTGGAGGCATTATTGTGATCGATTTCATCGACATGAAATTGCCCGATAATAAAAGGAAATTACAAGAAGCGATGGAAGGTTTTATGAAGACCGACCGTGCTCGTCATTCTTTGTTACCCATTTCTAAATTTGGATTATTGCAAGTAACCAGGCAGCGGATGCGTCCAGAGATGAACATTAATACTTCTGAAATTTGTCCGGCATGTAATGGTACTGGTAAAATCACTTCCACGCTTATTCTCGAAGATGAAATTGAAAAGCGTTTAAACTATTTGGTTTCTCATGCTCATAATTCGTTGACATTAGCTGTACATCCAATTGTTTATTCTCACTTAACAAAAGGATTTTTCAATCCAATTATCCGTCAGTGGAAACGTAAGTATAAAATGAATTTAAAAATTCAAGCCAATACGAATTATCACATCATTGAATTCCGATTCTTCAATGAGCACGATGAAGAAATCAAATTCTAATTACACATAAAATATTTGCCATAAGGCATAAAAAAAGAGACAGCTATTATAACTGTCTCTTTTTTTATGCAATTGGTAAAAGGCGCATGAACCGCCTTTTACCAATTTTAATATTAATAGTTTGCATTTAGCACTGGAGCACTTCCTGTTTTAGGTGCATTCTTAACAACTTCATCAGCTGGAACATCCCAATAGTCCATGAAATTATAGTTGATAGTTGCATTCTTGTATACAGTTTTGTTGTATATAAGTGTAGCACCATATCTACCACCACCTTGTGAAGTAGCATAAGTCCAACCCCATCTACGAGCATCGTAGAAAGAAAGACCTCTGAAAGCTAAAGCTGCAGTTCTTTCTGAAGTTAACTCATTCAATGCTTGAGCCAAAGTTAATCCGGTTCCTGCAACAGCAGCAACACCAGCACCCTGAGAAGCTCTAACAGCATCAATGATAGCTAAACCTGCTTCAATAGCACCAGTTCTAATGTTTGCTTCAGCAAGCATTAATTGGTTTTCTTCGTAAGTTGGCCCGATATAAACCTCGATACCAGCTACTTGTTGAGAACCTAGAATTGGAATACCTTTTAAACCAGCAGTAACACCATCAACTAAGCTGTAACGAGTACTATTGGTGTTTGCATCACCATAAAAAGTACCATTACTTGCATCGAAGTTTGCTAACCTTGCGTCACCAGCTTTAAAAGCTTGAACCAAACGCTCACTTACTTTATAAGTACTGTTTTGGTTAGACTGAGAACAAATACCCGCAACAGTTCCATTTAAGGGAGTGAAGTAAGAGTTAGTTGAACTTGATCTTCCGGTAAATACATTATCTGATTTTTGAACACCTGAAGTACATAAAGTAATTACAGTTTGCCAATCAGCAGCAGTCATTGCAGGAATGGTTGCTTTACTGATTGAAGCAGCAGGATTACCATTTACAAAAGGCGATAATTTATTCAACACAATATTACGAGCTAACATAGTATTGATGGTATTGATAAATTGAGCTGAAGTTGGGGGGTTACCCTTACCCACTTTATTCTGTGCAGGAATTAATTCAGCAATCACAGTTGCGTAATCAGCTTGATTGGAAATCCCTTTCAAAGTAGTTAATGCTAAATTCAATTGTTTGTTTGATTCAGCAATGATTGCAGCCTGACTAACATAAGTGCTTACAACGGTATTAGAATGATCTACTATTAAACCGGAGTAATACAAAGTACCAATTTGTGCATATGCAAAACCTTTCCACCAATAAGCCCATGCTTTCAGCGCATTTGCTTTATCGGTAGTTAAAGAAATGCTTCCCAAGTTTTCCAAAGTAATATTACATGCATTAATCATGGCATACATATTGGTCCACTCATAAAACAATGCGTTGTTGGCATTTGCTGTTGCAGCAGTGGTATTAAAACCTCTGATGATAGCTAAAGCTTGTGGTGCAGTGTTTGTGAAAACAGTAGTTGCGTCTGTAGGATCTGCCTGAAAACTATCAGGTACACCCATTGTGGTAGTTTGGTTATTAGAACCTTGTCCACCGCCAATTACATCACCCATTAATTCATGGTATCCCCATGGTAAAGAGAAATAGCTATCACCTAACCATCCATCACCATAGTTAAAACCATTAAAATAGATTCCACCTTTTGCATAAGCAGTAATACCTGCTTCAGTAGAAACGTTTACCCCAAATGTAGGATCATTTGGATCTTTGACATCCAACTGCTTCTTACACGCAGTTGTTGCCATTACTGATATTAAAAAACAAAGAATATAGGCTCTATGTTTTTTATTAAAATGTATTTTTTTCATTAGAACTAAATTGAAGATTAATAAATTAGAAGCCCAAATTCAAAGTAACCTGGTATGATTTCATGTTAGGAATAGTACTGTGATCAATACCTCTATCAAATGCTGAGTTAGAAGATCCAGAACTAATTTCAGGATCCATACCACCATATTTGGTGAAGGTTAATAAGTTTCTTCCGCTAAATACCAATTGACATTTCTTCAGCCAGTTTTGCTTGGCAAATCTCGCAAAGTCAACACCAAATGAAACGTTTCTTAATCTTACAAAAGAGGCATCATTATAAAAGTAATCTTTGGTTACGTTGTTACCCACACCTTTTGCAGTATTACCCAATGCATAGTAGGCACTGGCGTAATAAGCAGTATATGCACCCGTTTGACCATTGATAGTAACCGGCTTAGTATAATCACTACTAATACCATCACGAGACATCCACTCATTTGTTTGATTATACAAGTGTGATCCATTAATCCAATCAAATTGGAAACCTAAAGTAAAAATACCTTTATAGTTAAAGCTATTGATGAAAGAGGCTGTGATTGTTGGGTTAGGATCTCCTAAAGAAGAAGCTTCGTCAGAGAAGAAGATTGCTTTAGTAGTTTTATTTACCACTCTTCCTTGTACGATCTCATAGTTAGATTGTGCAGATGGATCAATGAAAGGTGTTTTACCATCCGCTCTAGTTTGTGTGATACTAGTTAAAGCATGGTAACCATAAATTTCTCCGATTTTTCTACCAGCAGTTAATACTAATCCAGTACTACCAGCACCCGTTGTTAATGGTATATCTCCACCTTGAACTGCATCAATTACCGAAGTCTGATGGCTCAAGTTGGTTGTGAAATCCCAAGTAAAGTTTTTATTGGCCAAAACTGGGATATTTACACCAAGCTGCCATCCATTAGAAGACATTGCAATGGCATTAGTTAACAAACTAGATGCACCAGTTGATGGTGGTACGTTCTGATAGAAAATCGCATTATCCGTATGTCTATTCCAAACAGAGAAAGATAAGTTCACAGATTTGAACCAATTTCCTTTATTATTCAAATTCACACTTAAATCTGTTCCATATTCAGTTTCAGAAGAAACTTCCACACCTAAGTTAGGATTTTTCTGAGAAGGGTTATTGGTATAAGTCAACTCATTACCCATAGGCTGCGCTTGTAAAGTTGGGTATCTGTCGAAGGCTCCTGGTTGAATACCTGCCTGACCATAAGCTGCTCTTAATTTAACAGAAGGGATTACGTTAGCGATCTTATCCCAGAATTTCAAAGATTGCAAGTTGAAATATCCATTATAGTGTGGGAAAGTAAATGGTTTGGTACCCGCACCGAATGCAGAAGAATAATCTGATCTCACACCTCCAGAGATACCACCGTAGTTACCAAAATCTATTTTCTGATCAACTAAAAATCCATAAGTAACAAATGGTTGCACATAATCAGCAATGATATACTGACTTTGAGTTGCATTAAAGTTAAAAGGCGGATTTAAAGGCAAAGAAGATCCACGAGTATCAAACTCTTTGTATTGTTTTTTTCTGAAATCATAACCAACTTGCGTAGTGGTAGTGATTGGAATTTTCAAGTTGAAATCTCTTTGAAAATCTGTATTAATAGTTGCAAGCGCATTAAAGTTCTGCGTAGTATTACTATACTGATAATTCAACATTTCACCTGTATTATCGGCTCCATTATACGATGCAGCCCAAGAACTATAGTAATTAGAACTATTGTTCAAAGATTGGTTATAATAGGTCCAGATATCATTCTCATTTTTATAGTTGATGCCGTATTTAGCATTCAAACTTAAAAATCTGTTGACTTTATAATTGGCTTCAAAGTTTTGTCCAATATTGTATTGTTTGCTATCACCCTTGGTATATTCCATTTGATAGAAAGGGTTACCAGCGTTTACACTCAAGAAGCTTGCTTTTTGATAAACTGGAGAATAACCACCTACAATAGTATCTTGTAAACTATAGAATGGTGAAGTATTTAAGAACCCATAAACACTACCAACACCTGCATTGCTGCCACCTTGACCAAAACCATATCCACCTGGTGCACCAAGACCTGGGTGCATGGTATTATTGATATAAGCCAAACTTGTAATTGCACGTATAGTAAAGTTTTTGAATAATTCAACTCCGATATTAGCAGTTAAATTACTTCTATCTAAAAATCCATTGTTCTTTAAGAAAGGAGAAGTACTATGGTTGTTTGCAAAAGAAACTAAGAAGTCTACTTTGTCTCCACCACCACTAATATTTACTGAATTATTGATGTTAGTTGAACCTGTAAATACCTGAGCAAAGTGGTCATAGTATGGAAGATTCCCTTTGTAAGCCTGATCACTCACGTTTCTAGGATCTAAGATACCATAACGTGTATAGTTTTGAGTTTCACCAGGAGCAGCTGGAAGACCGCCTAGGTTGTTACTACCGTAACGATATGCGATAGAACCTGAACCTTGTATTGTACCAGTTGCATGGTTAATAAAAAGTGGGCTACCTGCGGTATATCCACTACCAGTATTAGCAGCAATAAGATTACCACTAGCATCAGTTAAATAAGGATGCAGTTTTGATTTTCCAAAACCACCTGCGTTGATAAATGAGTTATCAGCGTATCCAGAAGAAACATTGATACTGATTTTACCTCTTGCACCTTTTTTGCTAAAAATTTGAATAACCCCATTCGCACCTTGCGCACCATATAAAGCAGCAGAAGCAGCACCTTGTACAACTTCCACACGCTCAACAGTAGTCATATCGATATTGGTTAAGCTAGAAAAAGGAACTTCCGCTCCATCTAACAAAATCATTGGTCTTGTACCACCTTGAACGGTGTTAATACCTCTTAATACGATGTTTACTTGGTCACCTGGGTTACCAGATACAGATGAAATCTGTGCTCCTGGAATTTTACCAATCAAAGCTTGGTCGATACCTGCAGCTGGAACAACTGGCAATTTATCTGCTTTAATTGATTCAACAGCGATACCTAGTTTTCTTTTAGAGGTAGCTGTACCAGAACCCGTTACTACAACTTCACTTAATGCTTTCACATCAGTTACTAATTGTATTTGCAAATTTGAAGAAGAAGCTGAGACTGATTTATTTTCATAACCTAAAGCCGAAATAACCAGTGTTGCACCCGTTTTCACTTTAATTGAAAATGAG
>CAIJZG010000114.1 GCA_903825065.1 uncultured Bacteroidota bacterium | reverse complement strand
ATGATATCTGCTTTACTCTTGTCTTTATATCCGCATAAATGTAAAGCACCATGAAAAATCACCCTTAAGGTTTCTTCTTTTATGCTGGTATTCATTGTTTTTGCATTGTCTTTGATACGATCTAGGCTTATATAAATCTCCCCAATGGTTTGTTTGTTGTTCTCAGAAAGGTCGAAAGTGATGATATCAGTATAAAAATCGTGTTTAAGAAAGTCTTCATTGATACCCAATAAGTACTCATCAGAGCAGAAAACATAGGTAAGTTCGTACAGTCCTTTCTTTTCTTTTTTAAAAAGTAATTCTATAAACTGTTTCAATCTCTTTTTGTTAGGGAATAAAAAGGTTTTGTCTGCGTTTCTGAATAAGATGATTTCCATATAGTTACTTGCTAATACTACAAAAATCGTAACTATTTGCACAGCAACCGTATTACCTTTGTAAAATATATTGAATAGATGAAGAGATTGTCAGAGTTAGCGATTGGTCAGAAGGCAGAAATCATATCATTTGAAAAGGATGAGATTTTTATAAAGTTGATGGAAATGGGTTGTGTGCCAGGCGAGATCATAAAAGTAGAGCAAAAAGCACCCCTGGGTGATCCTATCAGTATCTCTGTAGCGGGCTATCACCTTAGTCTGCGTATCAATGAAGCGAATAGTATATTCGTCAAAGAAGTATAAACAGGTTCATAAACCTATCGTATAGCACCTCATGAAAATTGGACTATATTTCGGATCCTATAATCCCATTCATATTGGCCACCTGATTATTGGTAGCCATGTGGCTAATCATACCGATATCCAACAAGTATGGATGGTGGTTTCCCCGCAAAATCCACTGAAACCTTCTTCCGTCTTATTGAATGAATATCATCGATTGCATTTGGTAAAGCTAGCAGTGGGAGAGGATCCTCAGTTAAAAGCCTCCGATGTGGAATTTAAATTGCCTCGTCCATCTTATACCATCGACACACTTACTTATTTAACCGAGAAATATTCGCAGCATCAATTTTCTATCATCATGGGAAGTGATAGTTTTCAAAATATTCGGCGCTGGAAGAACTACGAATTACTCTTAAAAAATTATTCGTTTATCATTTATAAACGACCAGGGTTTGAAATTACTGATAGTTATGCTGCAAAAATTCAAATACTCGATGCACCTCTTTTGGAAATTTCAGCAACTGCCATTCGTAAAGCAATCAAAGAAGGTAAATCGGTGCGTTATCTGTTAAGCGATACAGTTAGAGAAGAAATAGAAAAAACAGGCTACTATAAATGATCAAGCAAAACAAAGCTCATTATTAACTATATAACATATTGATTATCATATAGTTAAACAATTGTCAGATTGTTTTCAAAATCCTCCTCATTATTCATCAAATTCTTTGATAATTCTAGGATTCATTAAATAGTTTTAGAATACAAAACTATACTCATGAAAATAAGCTTATTGGCTGCTGCTTTACTAATATTCGGAATCGGAAAAGCTCAGCTCACAGTAGAAAAAATTATGCGCGATCCCAAGTGGATCGGCAGTTCTCCCAGCAATGTTTTTTGGTCGCAGGATAGTAAATCCGTTTTTTTTGGATGGAACCCCTCACAACAAACTTCAGACAGTATATACCAATTTAGTATTGGTGCCACTGATCCAATAAAGACTAAATATGTAGAATCTCAAAAAGCAATAGCCATTAGTAATGGAATTTTAAATTCCTCCAACACACAATTGGCCTATGTATATCGAGGTGATATATTTTTATTGGATTTTAAATCAAATAATTCAACTCGAGTTACACAAACAGAAGACTATGAAAACAGTCCGAAATTTGTAAATAATAACGAGTGGTTAGTATATAATAAAAATCAAAACTTATTTAGTTGGAATATTAAAACCGGTGTAACTCAACAGCTCACTAATTTTAAAGTGGGCGGAGAAAATGCAACAGCGGCGCCAACTATTGGGTTAAGAGCTGGCGGCACACAAAGAGCCGAAGCCAATACGGGCAAACCAACAACAGGGATTACATCAGGACAAGATCAATGGCTGCAACAAAATAATTTGGCGCTCTCAGAAATCTTACGCGAACGCAAACAAAAAAAAGAAGCACATGATGCATTTATTAAATCCAATAAAGATGTAGACACTATTAAGTTGATCAATGTTGGAGACAAACAAATACAAGCATTACAAATCAGTCCCGAT
>CAIJZG010000113.1 GCA_903825065.1 uncultured Bacteroidota bacterium | reverse complement strand
CTATTTTTAAATTTGATAAAACCGTTTTGCATTTCCTCCAAATAGATTTTCTATTTCTAAAGACGAGCTATCACTAAAATACTGTTTATAAATAGCATATTGCTCTTTATATCCGGAAGCCACCAAACAAACTGGCCAATCCGATCCGTAAATCAATCGATCCATTCCAAAAGCTTTTTTAATTACTGTAAGATAGGGCTCGAAATCTGCGGCTTCCCAATTCTTCCAATTTGCTTCGGTAACCATTCCGCTTATCTTACAAAACACATTTTTTTGTTGTCCCAGTTTTTCTATTCCCTCCTGCCATTTACTAATCTGTTTGTCTTTTATATTTGGCTTAGCCATATGATCAATAATAAATCGCATTTCTGGAAATTGTTTAACTAACAATAAAGCTGCGGGCAAATGATGTGGATAAATAAGAATGTCATAACTATAATTCATTTTGTGTAAAGCGGCTATTCCTCTTAAAAATTCAGAGGATAGCATGAATTCTGGTTCTTCAGATTGAAGTATATGTCTGAAACCTTTAAGAATAGGCTTTTGTTTCCAATAGATAAGTTGGTCTTCAATATCAACTGCTTTTAAATCAATCCAACCGATTACTGCTTTGATCCAAGTATTTTGTTCGGCTAATTCAATAAGAAATTTTGTTTCTTCTAACGATTGAGCTGCTTGCACGGCAATACAACCATCTATGCAATTTTCTACTAATAAGGGACCTAGTTGTTCTGGTAAAAAATCTTTTTGAATCACCTCCATAGATTCATTTATCCACGCGTGAGTTTCGGCCTTATACTTCCAAAAATGTTGGTGTGCGTCAATTTTCATGAATTTGTATTTGACTGATATGCCGCTGCAATTTGTTTAGACTTTCCCAAACCATCAATGCCCAACTCTACAACATCACCCGGTTTTAAATAAAGTGGAGGGTTCATTCCTAACCCAACACCCGCGGGGGTTCCTGTTGATATAATATCTCCCGGCAATAAAGTCATAAACTGACTGATATATGAGATAAGATAAGGAACATTAAATATTAAATCGTCCGTATTACTATCCTGAACAATTTTTCCGTTTAAGCTTAACCACAATCTAAGATGATGGGGATCAGGAATTTCATCCTTTGATACTAACCAAGGCCCCAAAGGAGCGAAGCTGTCACAACCCTTTCCTTTATCCCAAGTACCTCCTCTTTCTAATTGAAATGCCCTTTCACTTATGTCATTATGTAAACAATAACCAGCTATATAATTCATAGCATCTTGTTCTTCTACATAGCTTGCTCTTTTAGAAATTCCTACCGCCAATTCTACTTCCCAATCTGTTTTTACAGAATTTTTCGGAATGATGATAGCATCATTTGGGCCAACAATTGAAGTAGTGGATTTTAAGAATAATATTGGCTCGGAAGGAATTGCAGCATTTGTTTCCCTTGCATGTTTGGCATAATTCAAGCCAACACAAACAATCTTAGAAGGCCTTGCCACAGGGCATCCTAACCTTGTATCATCAGAAATCTCTTTAATTAAGTCTTTGGTATTTGTCAATTCATTAGCTAATTTTTGTAGCCCATCATTAGCAAAAAATGTTTCATCAAAATCATTCACAAAAGAACTTACATCATAATTTTTACCATTTAAATGCACCCCTGGCTTCTCGTTACCGAAAGTTCCGAATCGAATTAATTTCATATTTTCTAATCTCTAGTTAAGTTGAATAATTGTATCAATATCGTTTAGTT
>CAIJZG010000112.1 GCA_903825065.1 uncultured Bacteroidota bacterium | reverse complement strand
TTATTTATCCCCTTGATCCAGAATTTCCCCAATATGAATTGGCCAAAAAGCAAATGAAAGGCGCTTGTGGTTTATTAACCATAATTATTAAAGCCAATGAATGTGCTACAATAGAAAAATTCTGTAATTCTCTCAAACATATATTAATGGCAGTAAGTTGGGGGGGGCACGAATCGCTTGTTATTCCTAAATGTGCCGGAATGAAACCAGCACAATTCGATGGAGCCAATCCTGAACATAGAATGCTTCGTTTTTATTTCGGATTAGAATCGGTAGAATACATAATGGAGGATCTGAATCAAGCTTTTTTAGCTATTGAACACCTTTCATAAGATTTTTTAGCAGGTTTAATCTAATTCCTTTCCGTCTGTCTAATTTTTCTAGACAAGCAGTTGTTTGCTGTATTTTTGTTTATATGAAGAAGTTTTTGACCTTATTAGCTTTAACAGCTTCCCTTCATTCCTTCTCTCAGGAAAAGTGGGATTTAAGAAAATGCGTTGATTATGCTTTACAGAATAATATTTCTGTTAAGCAGGCAGATGTACAAGCACGTTTGTCGAAGTTATTGGCAGATCAGTCTAAAATGACTCGTTTGCCCAATGCCAATGCAAGTATCAGTACTACCTATCAGCATGGGTTAAACATTAACCCAACTACCAACGTTTTTGAAAATGTGGATATTTCAGGTGGAAACTTAGGTTTTCAAGCTAACTATACCATTTTCAATTGGTTTGTTCGAAAAAACAA
Source organism: uncultured Bacteroidota bacterium (assembly GCA_903825065.1). GTDB lineage: Bacteria > Bacteroidota > Bacteroidia > Chitinophagales > Chitinophagaceae > Sediminibacterium. The sequence goes on along the minus strand of CAIJZG010000112.1, from coordinate 8,482 downwards.
TATTGAGGCAAACACACTATCAGCGAAAGCCGATGAATTAAATATCGATAAAACGAAAAACGATTTGGCTTTGTCTGTAGCTAATGCTTTTTTACAAGTGATGTTACGTCGGGAACAGGCTAATCTGAGTCAGGTACAGCTAAAACAATCACAAGAGCAATTAAATAATACGCGCAGATTAGTTGAAGCAGGAAGTCAACCAGAATTAAATGCGATACAAATTGAAGCACAAGTTGAAAGAGATAGTGCAACCTATATTCAGGCTTTGGCAGCTGTTGAGCAAGGTGTGATTAATTTGAAAGCTTTTATGAATTTCGATTTTGCATCTAAATTTGATATCGTTTATCCAGAAGTTGGAAGCATACCTGTAGATAATATTTTAGATCTTCAACCCGAAACAGTTTATAATCTTGCAGTAGCCAATCAGCCTCAACAAAAAGTCACTGCATTGAAAATTGAGTCATCTCAAAAATTAGTGAATGCTGCAAGAGGTGGAATGTATCCTACTTTAAGTGCATCTGGTTCATTGAATACAAGATTTGCCAATAACGTATACGACTACAGAACAGCTTCTGCCATTGGGCCAACAGGCGCTTATGCTGTAGATAACGTTAATCAAACTCAGTTCCCGGTATATGCCTATCAAACTAATATAATTGGATTAGATAAAGTGAATTTGGGGAATCAGTTAAATAGGTATTTTGGACAGGCATTAGGATTAAACCTTAATATCCCAATATTTAATGCACATCAAGCCAGAGCACAATGGGAAAGAGCAAAAATTAATGTGCGTCAATCACAATTGCAGGATGATCAAGAAAGACAAACATTGAGATCAAATATTTATAATTCCTATCAAGATGCATATGGTTCACTACAGAAATACAATTCTTCTATTAAAACTGTAGCAGTTTCTGATAAAGCACTTGAATTTGCACAGAAACGCTATGATGTTGGTTTACTTGGAACACTAGATTTAATCACTACAAGGAATAATGTTTTTACAGCGAAGATTCAGGAATTAATAAACCATTATGATTATGTATTTAAATTAAAAGTCTTGGAATTCTACAAAGGACAAGGTATTAGATTATAAAAGCAACCATCAAATTAAACATACAAGAAACACTGTTTTATATGAGTAAGAAATTGATTTGGATTATCGTAGCATTAGTTGTTGTAATTGGGGTTTTAATTGGCCTCAAAAAAGGCGGCGTCATTGGCAAAGAGGAAGGTACAAAAGTAACTACTGAAAAAGCTGTTAAACGTACTATAATCGAGACTGTTAACGCAAGTGGTAAAGTATATCCGGAAGTAGAAGTTAAAGTAAGTCCAGACATTAGTGGAGAGATTACTGAACTTTATGTAAATGAAGGGGATACCGTAAAAAAAGGACAAGTACTAGCACGTATCTATGCTGATATTTATTCCACTCAACGTGATCAAGTTGCTGCTGGCGTTAATCAAGCAAAAGCACAATTGTCTAATTCAAATGCAAATTTGGAAGGCCTGAAAGCTGTTTTAGACAATGCAAAAGCAGTATATGATCGTCAGAAAAAATTAGTAGATGATAAAGTAATTTCACGTTCTGAATTTGAACAGTCGCAACAAACTTATCTTTCTTCACTTGCCTCTTATAATGCAGCAAAAGAAGGATTGAAGAGTGGTGAAGCAAATATTCAGGGAGCTCAAGCACAATTAAACAAAGCTGATAAGGACATGTCTCGTACAGTTATTACAGCTCCAATGGATGGTTTAATTAGTTTGATGAGTGTTAAAAAAGGAGAGCGTGTTGCAGGTAACAGTTTTAATGTAGGTACTGAAATGATGCGGATCTCTGATATGAGAAGTATTGAAGTTCGTGTGGATGTTGGTGAGAACGATATTCCAAAAGTAAAAATTGGTGATACTGCAATTGTTGAAGTGGATGCCTATACAAATAGAAAATTTAAAGGAGTTGTTTATAAAATTGCGAACCCGAATACAGGAACTACTGTAACTACATCTTCTACTGATGTAACAAATTATAAAGTACATATACGTTTATTACCCTCATCCTATGAAGATTTGATTACTCCTAAAAAGAGTTTCCCTTTCCGTCCAGGTATGAGTGCAAGTGCAGATATTCAAACAAAAACAAAGGAAAATGTATTGTCAGTTGCATTGAATGCGGTTACTACACGTGATAAAAATGGAGATAGTAAGGCTAGTACTGAAAATAATGATGAAAAGAAATCAGATGATAATACAGTAAAGTCGACCTCTGCGAATGACGATATAGATGAAGTGGTATTTGTTCTCCAAAAAGATAATACAGTTAAAAAAATAAAAGTAAGAACTGCTGTTCAGGATTTGAATAATATTGAAATTCTTGCAGGTTTGAAAGAAGGTGATGAAGTAATTACTGGACCTTATACTATTGTAAGTAAAACTTTAAAAGATGGAGCTAAGGTGCAAGTTGTAGCAAAAGATAAATTATACGAGGATAAGAAGAAAGACTAGTTTTTGGTTTGAGATTATCGATATACAGCGACCCCAGTTTGGGGTCGTTTGTTTTTTAATACTAGTCTTTCGTATGTTTGTATTGAAATAAAAAAGCATAGATGCGGATTGGAATTATAGGAAGTGGAAGTTGGGCCACAGCGTTGGCAAAAATTTTAACTGATAATGGTAATACTATTAATTGGTGGATAAGGAATACAGATACGATTGAATTAATAAAACGGAAAAAGCATAATCCGCATTATTTAAGTGCTGTTTATTTTGATCCTTCTCAATTATTACTAAGTAACAATATCAGAGAAGTAGTTAATAAATCTGATATCCTTGTAATTGCTGTTCCTTCTGCTTTTGTTTTAGCAGCATTATCTGCTCTTCCCAAAAATGCATTTGATGGAAAGCAAATTGTTTCAGCTCTAAAAGGCATCTTGCCAGATACCAACGAATTATTGAATGAGTATCTTTTAAAAGAATACAACTTGCCTATTGAAAATTACTTTTCTGTATTGGGTCCTTGTCATGCTGAAGAAGTTGCTGCAGAGAAATTATCTTATCTAGCATTTTCTGGGGTTAATGAATCTGATGCATATAAGATTGCCAGATATTTCCAAACAGAATATCTCAATACTGTTGTGAATCATGATGTAATGGGTGTTCAATATGCGGCCGTCTTAAAAAACATATATGCACTTGGCGCAGGAATTGCTCATGGCCTAGATTATGGAGACAATTTTTTAAGTGTTTACATTGCCAATAGTGCCAATGAAATGACAACATTCTTAAAATGTTTATTGCCTGCAAATACAGTCGAAAATCCAACGATTAATTATAGTGCTTCTGTTTATTTGGGCGATTTATTGGTTACTTGTTATTCTTTATATAGTAGGAATAGAACTTTCGGTAATATGATCGGGAAAGGTTATTCAGTGAAAGCAGCTCAACTTGAATTGAATATGGTTGCAGAAGGATATAATGCAAGTAAATGTATTATAAAGACCAACGAAATAATTCAAGCTGAAATACCCATCGCGCTTACAGTTTTCCAAATTTTATGGGAGCAATTGCCTGCATCGGAAGGATTCAAAAAAATTGAAAAATTTCTTTACTAGATAAAGAAAAGGTCAGAGGCAATACCATCTGCCATTAACTTCCCGGCATTTGTAAGGATTAAGCTTTTATTTTGATGCACCATAAATCCTTGAGCGATAGGCTTTCGAATAATTTCCAGTATTTGCGCCAATTCTTTTTCGCCCCATTTATTAATTATCACATCTAATGAAAGGCCTTCCATAGTTCGGAGACTCGTCATTATATATTCATTGATCCTCTGAAAGTCTGTTAGCTCCTCTAGTTCAAAAGGTACTTGATCTTTTGCCAGACTTTGAATATATAATGCATTATTTGCTATATTCCATTGACGCGATTTACCATTGAAAGAATGCGCGGAAGGACCAAGTCCTAAATAATCTACGCCACTCCAATAATTACTATTGTGTTTGCTTTTTTTACCAGGTTTGCAAAAGTTAGAAATTTCGTAATGTTCAAATCCAGCATCTTCAAGCCATCCCATTAATAAACTAAAATGCCGTGCCTGTTTATCTGGGTCAACATCTTCTATTTTTTTTTGTTGAATCATTTTCGCGAGCCCAGTTTTTGGTTCTACTGTTAGGGCATAGCAAGAAACATGATCGATATCAAGTGAAAGCGCTTTTTCAACATTTTCTTTCCAAGCTTCATCAGATAAAGTAGGAGTCCCATAAATTAAGTCAATTGTGATATTATCAAATCCAGAAGCCTTAGCCATCCTGATACAGGTATCTGCTTGAAGTGCATTATGTGCCCGATTCATCCATTGTAGATCTGCTTCAACAAAAGATTGTATTCCGATACTTAATCTATTAATTCCCATATCTTTCCATGCTTGAAGTTTGTCTTCTTCAAAATCGTCTGGGTTGGTTTCTATTGTAATTTCTGCATTGGGTGCAATTTTATACTCTGCTCTGATCACACTCATTAAATTTCCAAGCTGTGAAGTGGAAAGTAAAGATGGGGTACCACCACCAAAATAAACTGTTTCAATAGTTTCAGATAAATAATTTTTTTGCAAAATCGCTTCTTTTGCTATGGAAGCCAACATTGGCAGTATCTGATGGGGTGTAGTTGAAAAATGGAAATTACAATAATGACAAGCTTTTTTGCAAAAAGGAATATGTATATAGATACCTGCCATAGCTACAAAAGTAAATGGTTCTGCAATGCTTGCAGGAATTGGGCATATTTAAATTAATAACTAATGCGATAAATGCCTTCAGTTCAATATTTTTGCTCAAATATTTACTTTTTGAAGCAAATTCTTCTCATACTCGTATCGTTGCTTACTATAGTAATTGCTTTTGGGCAAACTGATACACTTATACAAACTAGCTCAACAACGGGGAAGAAAAAGCAGTTAGCAGAATCCACGCAAACTTTAATTGTTGCGCCTGTATTAAAAGATTCCCAATCGCAGAATTCTAGAAAACCTCTTACAATTCTAGCAGATAGCTTAAAAAGGGATAGTATCAGAATGGACTCGATTAGGCTTTTGGATATAAAATTGCCAATAGTACTTTTACCAGATACTATCACATACGAAAAATATTATGTTTCTGCTTGGCTGCCATTTCAAAAAACACCTGTTTATGAAATAATAGCCGAAAGGAAACCAATGGGAAAAGAAGTATTATTTTATATTTTAACAGGATTAGTTGCATTACTGGCAGGTATTCGTTTAATCTTTCCTAAATACTTTAAGAATCTATTTTTGTTATTTATGCAAACTTCGATGCGACAAAAACAAACTAGAGAAAATTTGTTACAAAACAATCTTGCATCTATTTTTTTGAATATTTTGTTTATGGTAAGTGCTGGGATTTATATAACCCTTCTCGTATTGTATAAACATTGGGTGGACCTATCCTTCAACCATTTGCTATTATACGGCGTCGTCTTTTTATTTGTAGTTTACCTAGTAAAGTATATTTTTTTGGCATTCTCGGGATGGGTATTCAATGTGCCTGAAGCAACTAGCGCCTATTCATTCGTAGTATTTTTAGTAAACAAAGTATTGGGTATTATTCTAATACCATTTGTTTGGATAATTACATTTTCTCCCTTGCCAATTAAACAAGTAGCTATAACAATTTCCGCAGGCATTATATTAGTACTTTTTTTATATCGTTATTTAATTTCATTTGGAGTAATCAGAACTAATTTGAAAGTTAGTGTCTTACACTTTTTCTTGTACCTTTGCGCTGTTGAACTACTTCCCCTCTTTTTGATATATAAACTTTTAGTCAATTTTGTAACGGGAAGTATCTAATAATAACCTTTTTTAGACTAGAAGCATGGCAAAAAGCGGTTCAAAAAATTCAGCTACTTTGAAGAAAGTGAGGAAGATTCTAATCTCTCAACCCAAACCGGAAAGTGATAAATCACCTTATTTCGATTTAGAACGTAAACATTTGGTTGAGTTAGTTTTTCTACCCTTTATTAAGTTAGAAGGTATTCCAGCAAGAGAATTCCGTAAGCAGAAAATTGATATTCTGTATTACTCAGCAGTTATTTTTACAAGTAGGAATGCCATTGATCATTTTTTCAGAACCTGTGAAGAAATGAAAATTAGCATTAGTCAGGATACAAAATATTTCTGTATAACTGAAGCAGTTGCTTTGTATCTGCAGAAGTTTATATTATATAGAAAACGCAAAGTATTTTATGGTGCCGATGGTACCAATAAAAGCATGTTCGAAGTGATAAATAAACATAAAGAAAATGAGAAGTTCCTTTATGTATGCAGTGAAAACCAACAGGATAATGAAATTGTTGGATGGATGAAAAATAATAACTGTGAATTTCAATTAGGGTTCATGTACCGCTCTATTAGTAATGATATTAGACCAGTACTTGAAAAAATTGAATACGATGTAATCTGTTTCTTTACCCCTAGCGGCGTAAAAAGTCTTTTTGATAATATGCCTGATTTTCAACAAAAAGGAACTGTGATAGGTGCATTTGGAAGTAATACCTCAAAAGCAGTTGAAGAAGCAGGATTGAATTTGGAAATCAAAGTTCCATCGCCGCAAAGACCTAGCATGTGTGCTGCGCTTGATCATTTTTTGAGCACCCCAGTTACCCAAAAATAATTTTTTTAATACCTCATCATAGCCCTTTCCTTTCAACTGGAGAGGGTTTTTTATGTTAACTTAACTATTTTGCCTCATAATTTTTTTTAATGGCAACTATACATACTAATCGACTGGTTCATGAATCGAGCCCATATTTATTGCAGCATGCACATAATCCAGTTGACTGGTTTCCTTGGGGCGAAGAAGCTTTACGTAAAGCTAAAAAAGAAGACAAGCCCATATTAGTGAGTATTGGCTATGCGGCTTGTCATTGGTGTCATGTAATGGAAAGAGAAAGTTTCGAAGATGAATCTACAGCACGGATGATGAACCAGTATTTTGTTAACATTAAAATTGATAGGGAAGAGCGTCCAGATTTAGACCATATTTATATGGATGCAGTTCAGTCTATCACTGGCTCTGGTGGATGGCCATTGAATGTTTTTTTGACACCTGAAGCAAAACCATTTTACGGGGGCACTTATTTTCCCCCCGAGAGAGCGCATAATCGCGCAAGCTGGAAAGAAATTCTTGAAGGCATTCATAAGGCTTATCGGGAAAAGAAACATGAAATCATATCTCAAGCCGAAAATCTTACAGAACATTTACAGTCTGCTAACTCATTTGGTTTTCAAAATAAATCAAGCCAGGAAAAAAATAGTACTGTAACAAATGAACATCTGAATACTATCACTCAGAACCTATTACAATCGGGAGACACTGTTTGGGGAGGATTTGGGAAAGCGCCAAAATTTCCTCAGACTTTTTCAATACAATTTTTGTTAAGACAATATCATTTTACAAAAAATGAAGCAGCATTGCAGCAGGCATTATTGAGTATTGATAAAATGATTGCTGGGGGAATTCATGATCAATTAGGAGGAGGATTTTCGAGATATAGCACTGATAATGAATGGTTGGCTCCGCATTTTGAGAAAATGTTATACGATAATGCCTTATTGATTTCTGTGATTTCTGAGGCTTTTCAAATCACCGGTAACCCAACATATTCTAAAACAATTCAAGATTGTATAGCTTTTATTGAAAGAGAACTTACCAGTGAAGAAGGTGGCTACTTTAGCGCTTTGGACGCGGATAGTGAAGGAGTGGAGGGCAAATTTTATACATGGTCATTAGCGGAAATTCAAGAATTATTAAAAGACGATGCTGTCATTTTCTGTAAATATTATCAAATAGAAAATGCAGGCAATTGGGAACACACGAATATTTTATGGGTTAGAGATAGTCCTGAAGATTTTGCAAGATTAAATGGACTTGAGCTTGCCGAATTTGAAAAATTAATTGAAAGATCAAAAAAAATATTGTTTGAAGCGAGGACTAAAAGAGTAAGACCCTCATTAGATGATAAAATTTTGCTGGGGTGGAATGCATTAATGAATACAGCTTATTCCAAAGCTTATGCGGCACTTGGTATTGAGTCTTATAAAGAGATTGCCAAGCGTCATATGTTATTTTTAGAAAAAATTTTTTCCCAAAGCGATGGAAAGTGGTTTCATACTTATAAAAATGGGCAAGCCAAGCAATCTGCATTTTTAGATGATTATGCTTACCTTATTCAAGCCCTTATCCATTTGCAAGAAATTACAGGGGATGGGTCCTATTTATTAAAGTCACAGGAACTGATGGAAATGGCAATAGCTCATTTTAAAGAAGAGGAAACCGGCTTTTTTTACTTTACTCATGATCAGCAAAATGACGTAATTATTCGTAAAAAGGAGATTTATGATGGGGCAACTCCAAGTGGTAATTCCATTATGGCATCAAATTTGCTTTATCTGTCAAAGGTTTTTGACAGG
>CAIJZG010000111.1 GCA_903825065.1 uncultured Bacteroidota bacterium | reverse complement strand
ATTGATAAAAGAAAGAGCTTTTTAAAAGTGAATATTTTTATTGATAAATCGAAGAGTATGATTACAAAAGCAAAAGTGTTGGATAAAAGCAATAACACTATAGAGTTTGTATTGACTAATTTAAATACTTCTGCAAATTTGCCCGATGCCAATTTTCAATTTGTTAGAACTAAGTATCCAAAAGACGCAGAAATACTTGATTAATCAAAGTGAAATAATTTTTAAGAACCATTTGAAAAAATCAAATGGTTTTTTTATGTCTTCTATGTAATTTTATTAAATGAGAATTATCAGTTTGTTTCTCGCAATATTTTGTACAATTCCTGGTGCTAAAGCCCAGTTTTCAATAAGGCTTGTGGTATCCTCTGTTGCTTCTCGTGTGCAAGATGATATCTATGTTTCAGGCAATTTCAATGGATGGAATCCCAAAGATGAAAAATATAAATTAAAAGTTTTTGGAAATGGCAGAAGATCTGTTGTGATAAACGATTTGACGACAGGGGTGTATGCATTTAAATTTACACGGGGAGGGTTTGACAAAGTAGAAACAACTAATGACGGAAGAGATATTGCAGATCGAGTTGTTGAAGTGAATGCTGATATTTCGTTAGATCTTAGTATCTCTGGTTGGAAAGACGATTATCCTGATAAACCTAAACGATACACTGCAAGCCCACAAGTTAAAATAATCGACACCGCATTTAAAATACCCCAGCTTAATAGAAGCCGGAGGATTTGGTTGTATCTACCTAAAAATTACTTTCAATCAGGAAAAACCTATCCCGTCATTTATTTGAATGATGGCCAAAATTTGTTTAATGATCAAACTGCTGTTTTTGGAGAATGGGGAATTGACGAATGCTTAGATAGTTTACAAAATCAAATAAATAAGGAAGCTATCATTGTGGGGATTGATAATGGTGGGGATCGAAGAATGACCGAATACAATCCTTATGATAATTCGCAGTTTGGCAAAGGAGAGGGCAAAGCATATTCCGAATTTTTGGCGAATACCTTAAAACCTTATATCGATAATAAATACAGAACAAAAAAGGGAGCAGATTATACTTTTGTAGGAGGAAGTAGTTTGGGCGCTGATATAAGTCTGTATACAGTTTTTGAATATCCCAATACCTTTGGAGGTGCCTTATTATTTTCCCCTGCTTTATGGGTGGCACCGAATTTATTTGAGGCTGCTGAGAAATTTACTACAAGAAATATGCCTAAATTCTATTTCTATGCAGGAGCTAAGGAAAGTACCACTATGGTTGCTGATATGGATAAAATGGCCGGGATATTGCAATTGAAAAATCGGGTTCAAATTAGGAAAACAGTAAATCCCCTGGGGCAACATAATGAAGCAAGTTGGCGAGCGGAATTTCCAAATGCCTACCGATGGATGATGAAAGATTTCTAATGAATAGTATTTTACTAATTATCAATAGTCTATTTCTAATCAATTCGATAAGAAACGCCTTCAATTGCTAATTCTGTGTTTGGGAAGACAGTTTTGGTTTCTTGTAGAAACTCATCTAATTTTTCGTACTTGCTACTAAAATGACCAATCAATAATTTTGTTGCATTGGCTTTAATTGCAAAATTGGCTGCTTGAATTGTTGTTGAATGGAATCTGGCAATGGCCCTTTCTTCTAATTCTTTTAGATAAGTTGTTTCGTGATAAAGAAGATTGGCATCTTTAACTTTTTCAGCAATCGATTCTGTGTACTTTGTGTCAGCGCAGAAAGCATAAGTGCTATTAGGTAAATTTGCAGAGGTGACTAAATCATTAGAGACTATATCCCCAGTTTTGGTCAAATAGTCCTCACCAACTTTCAATTGATCGTAAAATGCTGCTGGAATCCCATATTCTATTGCTTTTTCTCTTACAATTTTTCTTGGATTTCTTTTTTCAGTAATAAAAAAGCCCCAACAAGGTATACGATGCCTGGTTTCAAAACAAGCAACACTGTATTTTGCATAATCCAAAATCAAACCTTCTTTTTCTAAGGGATGAAATTGGAGTGTAAATGGAAGTGTAGTATTGGCTACTTTAAGCTGCAATTCAATAATCTCTATTAAAGGTGCTGGTCCGTATAAGTTTAACGGATGTTCACGCCCCAATAAACCCATACTAGTAATAAGTCCAATTAAGCCGAAATAATGATCCCCGTGCAAATGAGAAATAAAAATATGCCCAATTTTACTATGCCGGATTCGATAGCGGGAAATTTGCATTTGAGTTCCCTCTCCGCAATCAATTAAAAATAGTTGTTCATTTAAAGTAACTAGTTGGGCCGTAGGGTGACGGTCGTAAGCAGGTAATGCCGAATTGTTACCTAAGATGGTTACTCCAAACATGCGCTTTAATTGTGGTTAACTCACTAACTATTAGATGTGCCCATTTATTGTTGCCCATTGACTAATTATTTATAATATCCATCTTTGAAAGGAAACGCCTAATTTTAACAACTGTGTAAAATGGCTAAAAAATCAAGTTTAAAAATTCGATTATTCATTGATTTATTACTACTTTTGCAGCCGATAAAAAATTAGAAGTAAATTTCCGGAGTCTTTTTAAAAAATTTGAGATGCCTTATTTAACAACAGAAAAGAGAGCAAGTATTTTTGCTGAATTTGGTGGAAAAGCCACTAACACTGGTTCAATTGAAGCACAAGTTGCTATATTGACTGAACGTATTGTTCAGATTTCCAAGCACTTACAAGCCAACAAAAAAGATTTCTCAACCCAACGTGGTTTGATGAAGATGGTTGGTCAGCGTAAGCGTTTGCTAAGCTATATGCAGAAGCACAACCTTACAGGTTACCGTGCATTAATCGAGAAACTAGGTCTGAGAAAATAATTTTTCAATGATACTTTTAACTATTCCCAACTGACAAATTTGATACAGTTGGGAATAGTTGTTTGTGTCTGTACCTTATTTTACCTCGATTCTTCCATTCACAAAGGCTGCGTTTTAAGGTTTTTTGCCAAAAAATTCAGTAGCCTACTACAAAAAAAAAATGTTATCACAACCAAAATCAGTAAAGTTCGACTTGGGAAGTGGCCGTGAGGTTACTCTCGGAACAGGTAAATTGGCCCGTCAGGCTGATGGAGCTGTTACCGTAACTCAAGGGAACTGTGTAATACTAGCAACAGTAGTTGCAAATAAAGATCCTAAAGAAGGACAAGATTTTTTCCCATTGAGTGTTGACTATCAAGAAAAATTCGCTTCAGCAGGTCGAATCCCAGGCTCATTCTTCAAGAGAGAAGCTCGTTTAAATGACTATGAAATTTTAACTAGCCGGTTAATTGATCGTGCATTACGTCCTTTATTTCCTGAAGATTATTTGTGTGATGTTCAGGTTTTAGTGAGTTTGATTTCCAGCGATGCTGAAATTATGCCAGATTCTTTAGCTTGTCTTGCTGCATCTGCTGCATTGGCAGTTTCAGATATTCCAATTAAGGAAATGTTGAGTGAAGTGCGTATTGCTCGTTTAAATGGCAAATTCATTGTGAATCCTACCCGTTCTGAATTAGCAGTATCTGATCTGGAATTTTTGATCGCTGCAACTGAAAAGAATTTGATGATGGTGGAAGGTGAAGCGAAAGAATGTTCTGAGGCAGATCTTGTAAAAGCATTGGAATTGGCTCATGATGCAATTCGTATTCAAAATAAAGCACAAGCAGAATTGCGTGCTTTAGTGGGAGTTACTGGAAAGCGTGAGTATAAAAAGCCTGCTTCTGATGAAGCTGTTAACCAAAAAGTTATTGCTTTTGCTAAGCAAAGAGTTTACGAAATTTCTAAGAAAGGTTCTGCTAAACACGAACGCACAGATGCTTATGCTTTATTGAAAGACGAGTTAATTGCTAGTTTAGGTGAAGAAGTAACAGATCTTGAAAAAAAATTAGCTAAAAAATATTACGAAGACCTAAAGTGGGAAGTTGTTCGAGATATGATGTTGGAAGACCGCATTCGTTTGGATGGCCGCCAGTTAGATCAAGTACGACCATTAGCTATGGAAGTTGAACCACTTCCAGCTCCACATGGCTCTGCATTATTTACAAGAGGAGAAACTCAGTCTTTAACAACTGTTACATTCGGAACTAAATTGGATCAACTTTTGGCTGAAACAGCTGCTAGTTCTGAATATAGTAGTTTCTTCTTGCATTATAATTTTCCCCCATTCTCTACCGGTGAGGTGAAAATGATTCGTGGTGTTGGTAGAAGAGAAGTAGGGCATGGTAATTTGGCAATGAGAAGCTTAAAGCAGATGATGCCTGGTAATGAATATCCTTATACCGTTCGCGTAGTAAGTGATATTTTAGAAAGTAATGGTTCATCATCTATGGCAACTGTATGTGCTGGTTCTCTGGCATTAATGGATGCAGGTGTGCCAATACCTAAACACGTTAGTGGTGTTGCAATGGGATTAATTACCAGAGCAGATGGCAAATATGCAATCCTTACAGATATCTTAGGTGATGAAGATCATTTAGGGGATATGGACTTCAAAGTTACTGGTACTCGCGATGGTATCTGTGGCGTTCAGATGGATATTAAAGTGGATGGATTAAGCATGGCAGTTATGATGGAAGCATTAGAGCAAGCACGCAAAGGTCGTTTACATATCCTTGATGCGATGTATGAATGCATTCCTGCAGCTCGTGCTGATGTAAAATCGCATGCTCCTCGAATGGTTAAATTGATTATCGAGAAAGAATTTATCGGAGCGGTAATCGGACCAGGTGGTAAAGTAATTCAAGAAATCCAACGCGAAACTGGAACTACTATCAATATCGAAGAGGTTGGAAATACAGGTGAAGTAAGCATCTTCTCTGCAAACAAAGAAGCTGTTGATAAAGCAGTTGCTTGGGTTCGTGGAATTACAGCAGTACCAGAAGTGGGCGACGTATATGAAGGTCCTGTAAAAGGAATCAAAGAATTCGGGGCATTCGTTGAATTCATGCCAGGCAAACAAGGTTTGTTGCATATTAGCGAAATCAGCTGGAAGCGCTTAGAATCCATGGAGGGCCTTTTCAATGAAGGAGATATGGTGAAAGTGAAACTGGTAGGTTTAGATCCTAAAACCGGGAAGTTCAAATTAAGCAGAAAAGCATTGATGCCAAGACCAGAATCTACTCCAAGAGAAGAGGGCAGACAAGGCCAATCGGATAATGCCTAATTAATAGTTTAAATGCCCTCGAAAATATCGGGGGTATTTTTTTGCATGTATCATTCTAATAAATTAAAAATGAAGGGTTCAACAATTCAAATCGAGATATCAACTGAAGATGAGACGCTGAAAGAAACTTTGATTGCACAACTTGCTTCAATAGGTTTCGACGCCTTTGAAGAAATGCCATTAAGTTTAAAAGCATATATTCCATCCGAAAATTTTGATCAAGTTGAATTGCTTACAATTTTGGGTGATTTATCCTTCGAAATAGTAGAAATCGAAAAACAAAACTGGAATGAATTATGGGAATCAAATTTTGAACCTGTTCAAGTGGATAGTTTTGTTGGGATCAGAGCTTCTTTTCATGAAGCTATAAAAGGAGTAGATCATGAAATTGTGATAACTCCTAAAATGAGTTTTGGAACTGGGCATCATGCAACCACTTATTTGGTCATGAAAGCCATGCAAAATATTCCGATGGAAGGAAAGACGGTATTTGATTTCGGAACTGGTACAGGTATTTTAGCCATACTGGCTGAAAAACTTGGGGCCAAAGAAATTATGGCTATAGATAATGATGACTGGTGTATCGAAAATGCAAACGAGAATATTCAAATCAATTATAGTAGAAACATACTCATTGAAAAAGGCGATACCGCCAAAATTGAGAAGAGGTTTGATATCATCTTAGCTAATATCAATAAGCATATTATTTTAGAAAATATGCCTTTTCTTAATCAAGCTATACAGAAGGGGGGGGCTATTTTATTGAGCGGACTTTTAGTAGAAGACGAAGAAGATATCTTAAAGGCCTGTGAATCTGTTGGTTGGGTACATCAACTTACAAATCAGCGAAATGGATGGATAGTTTGTCAATTTCAAAGCAAATAGTATAAATTAAGAATTGTATTAAGGAATTGTTAACCCAGAGTTACTTATATTTGACACTCTAAAACTTCAAACCAAATTTCAATGAACGAGATTCTGCTCATTGTGCTGGCCTACTTAATCGGTTCTATTCCCACATCAATATGGGTAAGTAGAAAGTTTTTCAATATCGATATAAGAGATTACGGTAGTGGCAATGCCGGCGCTACAAATACATTTCGTGTTTTAGGTCCAAAATGGGGATCTTTTGTGATGATGGTGGATGTTCTTAAAGGGGTTGTCGCCACTTCACTTTATATACTTTTACCTTACTATTTAATGAATGAATGGGATCGTACCAATTTTATGATTGGTTTGGGATTAGCTTCAGTATTGGGACATATTTTCCCAATTTGGGCAAATTTTAAAGGAGGCAAAGGAGTTGCTACATTATTAGGAATGGCTGTTGCGATTCAACCCGTTGTTGCTATTTGTTGTATTGGGGTATTTTTAATTGTATTATACCTTACTCGTTTTGT
>CAIJZG010000110.1 GCA_903825065.1 uncultured Bacteroidota bacterium | reverse complement strand
GGTGACACCCTGCTTTGCAGAAACGAAACATTTTTAGTTAACTTGTATTGTAAACCTTTTAAAAAATAGCTGTTACAGAATTATCTCGGACAGCACTGATTTGTAATCTATAAAAAATAAAGTTTATAAATTGCAATTATTAGGATTTAAGTAAAATTAGTTTAGAAATAGTCTTCCCACTAGGTCTTATAGATAAATCAACTGCATTTTAATTAAACTTGAGTTTTAATTTTATATATGACAGAAAGAATTTATCATTTTAATGAGGTTACCCTATTAATTACTCATTACAATCGTAGTAATTCTTTAAAGAATTTGTTAACTTCTTTTGAAAATTTGAATTGCACATTTGAAGAAGTGATAGTTGCTGACGATGGAAGCAACGAAGAACATCTTTCTAGAGTAAATGAATTACAAAAAAAATTTTCATTTAAGTTGCTTACAACTCCTGTAAATAAAGGATTAGGGAATAATAATAACAAAGGTCAAGATGCAGTTAAAACCGAATATACTTTATATGTTCAGGAAGATTTTATACCTCGACCAGTATTCCCGGCTATTTTTGCAAAGTCTATGACGATTATGAGCACGCAAGCGGATATTGATATTATCAGATTTTATTCTTACTTCAGCTATCCTTTTCTCAAACCGTTTGACGAAGACTTCGCTTTGTTAGATTTTCATCCAGAACCCTGGTATGCTAATCATCGGAAATTCTATTTTTATAGTGATCATCCACATGTTAGAAGGAGCAATTTTTTTGAAAAGTTCGGGAGATATGTCGAAGGTGTAACTGGTGATAGAACAGATTATTTGATGAGTCTTTCTTTTGTACAATTAAAAGCGAAAGGGTTATTTTATAAGAAATTCAATCAAGTTTTTGACCAGCAGAATAGTGCATCAGAACCCAGCACAATGCTTCATTATCGAGCTTCTTGGATTGAAGGCAGAAATATTTTTATAAGAATATTTCGTTTCTTTTATTTGGTGTTAAAATTTTGCAAATGGAGCCTCGAATATGTTTTTCTTAGAAAGAGCTAATACTCAAATTGAATATCTTTTAAACTAATAAAAGAATAACCGTCTCTTTTTAAAACAGGTATAATAATCTTTAGTAATTCAAGAGATTGATTATAACGTTGTCTAATAAAAGCCCAAAAAAAATTTCTATTGGCACTGGAATCGTGCATTAAGATGATACCTTTTCCTTCTGATTTAATGAGCCTTAAATAGTTTTCTGCACATTTTGTAGTTCTATCTTTATCTCTGCTACTCCAATAATACCAATCAGATCCATCAATATTCCAACCAATTGGGCCAAGATATTTAAAGTTGCTATCGAGGCCGTTGTTTATTTGCTCACTTAAAGGGATATTCCATCTGCCAAAAGGTGGCCTAAAATATATAGTATCCTCATCAATAAACTTTTTCAAAAATTTTTCGGTTTTTGTGAATTCGGAAACCAAATTTTTACCCTTATTGAATTCTTTATTCATATCAGGATGACTATAAGTATGACTACCGATAATATGACCTAATTTTTTAACTTCTCGAACAACTTCAGGATATGATTTTACAAATTTACCAACCATAAAAAAAGTGGCCACGATTTCCTCTTCCTTTAAATACCTTGCAACTTCTAGGGTGTGTGGACCAAAATTCTTGCTGGAAGACTTTCCTGGACCATCGTCAAAAGTAAAACAAAGTGTTTTTTCAGGTAATTCAGAGCCATTTAAGATTTTATCCGCTAACATAAAATATAATAGTATTAAAAATAGGTTCTGATTAATTGATAATTGTAAATACTAGTCTCGAAGATAATGATTTTTAATTATGTATTTTTAGCAACTCAGTTTGAATTTAATCCCCTTTTTATTGTTTTTAAGTATTTTAAATAACATCTTTATTATTGTTGGTCTCGCCATTTTTCTAAACTGTTTGGCGGTTTGTAATTATAAGATGACAAATTAATTGAGCAGTCATTCACTTATAAAAATCAACATTATTCCTTATTGGATGAGTATTTAATTTAATTAAACCACTAAAATTTTATAGGCCTTCAGTTTAATTTCCAAAAGCATATTTGATTTGATTCATACTTTTTCAGATGTAACAGAAAAGGAAATTAGTAATGGGTTAATCAAAAAAAGCGAATTACGTAATAGCCAGATTTTAAATGGATCGCCTGACGCAATTATATTAATCAATGTTCTGGGCGAAATAAAATTTTCAAACCAAAAAACAACTCAAATTTTTGAGATGTCTACGGAACAATTGTTAGGTAGAAGTATTTTCGATTTAATTTCACGCGACCTGCTCTCTAATATCATTGATAGTTCGAAACAATTTTGACTATTTGATTTATCAGCTCCTTTTAATAGGGTTGAAATCAATATGTCGCATTTTAAAATGGTTTAAGGATTGAATTTAGTATCGTTAAAATGGAAGAAATGAATGAGACTGCTTTTTGTTGTTTTATTAAGGATATCAGTATTTGGAGAAGTAAGTGAAAAAATAATTCTTATATTGAGATAGCCAATTGTATGTATAATTAATAGACAACAACAATTAACACTCATGAAACGATTATTGCTCATATTTCTAATTTCATTTTTAACCTGCTCATTCCTAAATGCGCAAAAAACCTATACTTCCGACTGGAATTCTATTGATAGCAGAGCCACTCCTACCTGGTTTGAAGACGCCAAATTTGGCATCTTTATTCATTGGGGTTTGTTTTCTGTGCCCGCGTATAGCCCCACTGCGAGAGATGGGGTAGGTGTCTACGACCGTTATGCAGAGTGGTATTGGCGGAAATTAGTGGAGCCAGGCAATACACAATCGTACTTTACAAAATTTCATAATCAAACATTTGGTAAGGATTTTAAATATCAAGACTTTGCTCCTTTGTTTAAAGCAGAAGCCTATCAGCCGGAAGAATGGGCTAAATTATTTGAAAGAGCTGGTGCGAAATATGTAGTACTTACTTCCAAACACCACGAGGGTTTTACACTATGGCCATCAAAACTTGCCTGGAATTGGAATGCCATGGATATTGGTCCACACCGTGATCTTTTAGGTGATTTAACTAAAGCAGTTAGAGGAACCAGTTTAAAAATGGGATATTATTATTCACTCTATGAATGGTACAACCCTTTATGTAAACCAGAAACGATTAATCAATATGTGGATGAACACATGATGCCTCAAATGAAGGAATTGGTAAATACCTATAAACCAGATATTTTCTGGACTGATGGAGAATGGGATTATCCATCGGAGAACTGGAAAAGTACCCAGTTTCTTTCATGGTTGTATAATGAATCTCCTGTAAAATCAACCGTTGTTGTAAATGATCGTTGGGGTAAAGAAACAAGAAGTAAACATGGTGGAATCTACACCACTGAATATGATCTTGTAGATGCTGGAGATGCCAATGTTACCAAGTTTGATCATCCTTGGGAAGAATGTAGGGGCATTGCTGGTTCCTTTGGATATAACAGAATGGAGCAATTAGATGATTATTCTACTTCTCAAGAGTTGGTGCATATTCTCATTAATAAAGTGGCCAGAGGAGGAAACTTATTGTTGAATGTAGGACCAACAGCTGATGGTCGAATTCCTGTGATCATGCAACAAAGACTGAGTGATATGGGGCAATGGCTTAAAGTAAATGGAGAAGCTATTTATGCTACTCGGAAATGGGAGAAATCTCCACCGATAAATAACGGTACCACTCAATATTATACACAAAAAGGGAAAGACCTTTATCTGATCAGCACTAAATTTCCAACTGCTGATTTATTGGTTGAACAAGTGAACAAACCTATCAGAGTTTCGTTGGTTGGTTCTGATGCAACTGTTTCCTCAACCTATAAAAACGGAAAATTAATTATCAAAGTCCCTAATATTAACCCGGCAAACAATCCCTGCAATTATGCTTGGGTCTTTAAATTAGAGGGAGTATTATAATTGCAAAGCATTTAAAATACCACTAGGATTTATTTTTTTTTCGGCTAAATATATAAGATGAAATAGCCACACAAATAAATCCCCAAAAAAATAAATTTAGAATAAGCGTAAGAAAATCAACTTCCGCTCTGTTGTAATAATTGAATATATTAACCACATTGTCGCTTGAATAAATAAATTTCCATTCATAAAATTTATCTTTAAAAACGCCATCTATTTTTTCTATTGAATGAAAACTATTATAAGGCAAATTGAAAACCGAAAGATAGGTCACCATACCTAGAAATAGTATGGCTAAAATGGTGTTTACTCTTTTCATAATTAGTTACATTCGATTCTACAATTTAAGCTTAAATTATGATTTTTTTTTTTGAAATAAATACTTTAATAAGGGTAAGTTTAATTAGCATCTTGTAAAAATTTATAACGCCCATTAATACCTAAGTTTCCATTAACTGATAGTCCAGACCGGATCTTATTGTTCATGAAAACTTAGTTCAATGAAAAAGCCTTAATTTGGAAATACTTAATTAGCATATGAAAAAAATATTGATACTTTTATTATTTTGTTCTTACCAATCAATAGCACAACTTTCTGAGACTCAAAAAATATTGCTTTCGAATTGTGAGGCATTTTCAAAGACCAGTGCAGTTACAGGTAGAGAAGAAGAAGCAAGAACTTTTATCAATTTGCTTTTTAAGAAAGGGATTTGTACACAAGATCAATTAGGTAATCTAGTTATTACTATTGGAAGTGGTTATCCGAAAAGATTATTTACTGCTCCATTAGATGAACCTGGTTATGTGATTAGCCAAATACAAGAAGATGGTTATTTAAGAATTGCTCCATTAGGTTTCGGATATCAAGGAACCTTGTTTCATCAGTTTCTAGAGGGTAATGAAGTAAAAATAAATTCAGAAAATAATATTCAAATTGGAGTATCAACTATTCCTTCTTCACATTATGATGGGTATCGGGCAATACCCGAGAAAAGTAAAAATGTTTTTCAATGGCAGGAAGCTTTTATTGATATCGGGGTGTCTTCTGCAAAAGCTGTAAACAAAAAAGGTATTGATTTATTAGACCCAGTAACCATTAACAAAAAACCTACGATCGTTGCAGGCAAATATTTAGCTGCTCCTTCTGTAGCCTCAAAAGCAGCAGTTATTGCTTTAGCAACAGTAGCGCAAACATTATTAAATAATCATTTCTTAGGGACTACGATTATTGCATTTACTGCTTTAGAATTAATAAATGGCAAAGGTCTTGAAGCGATAGTAAATCAATATGGCCCATTTGATGAAGTTGTTAGGTACAACCGTTTTTTGAATGGAGCTATTAATAATGAAAACGAACTTTTAGTTGAAGAGATTATCCCCAATAATATTGCCATACAAAAAATAACGAAACCAGTTATTGCTTTTCGACACCCCTCTACTAATACACCAGAATGGGATAAGGCAAAAGTTTATAATCTAGGATTGCCATCGAATTATACCGCTACTCCTGTTGAAATGGTTTCTATTAAAAGTATAGAACAATTAGTAAAAACATGGTTGAACTGTGTTGAAAATAAACCGTGGGATATTAATTCTTTGCATACTTTTTCAATGCCAATAAAAGAGGAATCTTTTACAAGTTTTCAAAAGGAAGCAAAATTATTATCTACACTTGTTTCTAAATACGGAGTTAATCCTGATGAAAAAACTGTGAGGGATTTTATTTTAACTCAATTGCCAAAATGGGCAAGGCCAATTATTGATGATAAAGGAAATATAGTTCTCAATTTTGGTCAGGGAAAAGAGCATATAGCTTTTGTAGCACATATGGATGAAGTAGGGTTTATTGTTGATTCTATTTTGAATGATGGGAGATTGGCCTTAAAAGATGTTGGAGGTTTTTTTAATTGGGCTTGGGAAGCACATGCTGCGCTTGTTCATTTACCAAATAAAGATATTGCTGCAGTTTTTGAGCCTCGTAATAACTATTTGCAGGCTACAAAACGTTTCAATAATGAGGTGCCACTTTTTGTTAATGCAGGATTTAATTCAAAAGAAGAAGCTTTAAGCGATGGAATTAAACCGGGCTTTACAACTGTAACAATGCCCAAAAAAATGATTCAATTAAGCGAAACAAAAGCTACAGCAAGAGGATTTGATGATCGAGTTGGTTGTGCTGCTTTATTATTGGCATTAGAAAATTTAGATCCCAATCAACTGCCCTTTAAAGTAACATTTGTTTGGTCAATTGGAGAAGAAACCGGTTTAGTAGGCTCTACCTATGCAGAAAAATATTTGAAAGATGTAAGTGTTGGGTATCCAATAGATACTTATGTGTCATCCGATGCTGCAATGGAATCGAAATTATTTGGATATTGTCCCTTGGGAAATGGCGCTGTAATTCGTGTATTAGAAAGTATCAATTTTATCAGTAGAATCAATTTGAAAAAATTGCAAAATTTATCTGAAAAAAATGCGATTAAAATTCAATATGGGATGACAGTAGGTGGAACAGATGGTCAAGGATTTTTGAGTAATGGTATTCCTTCTGTTCCTTTATCATGGCCTGGAAGATATTCTCATTCCCCCATAGAAATAATGGATTTTAATGATATGAAAAGTTTAATCCAGCTAATTAAAGCAATTATGATGAATCATACGCTTAAACATTAAAAAATACATTTCATTAATTGGGTATTTACTGTGCGATTTGTACAACTTATAAATGAAATAATCACACTCTTCTAAACATTGAATCTTTGTCAATTAAAAACTGACTTTTCAGCAAAAAATCAATTATTTTTAAAAGAGGGTAGTCGTCTACGATTTAACGATCAGCCTTAATTGCCATACGAAACAAAGCTAACTATGCATTCCATAAAGTTCAAACAGGGTAATTCCCTGATACTTCTTGTTGGATTGGTCTATGTTTTTTCTTGCAAAAATAAAAATCAGCAAGAAGAATCCATACCTGATCAGGTTAGTTATAACTATGATGTAAGGCCAATATTGTCTGATAAATGTTTTAATTGTCACGGCCCCGATGCTAGAAAAAGGGAAGCGGGCTTAAGATTAGATTTAGCTTCTGAGGCTTTTAAAGCATTGCAGGATCATCCCACCAAACATTCATTGGTTGCAGGTAAGCCAGAGCAATCTGAATTATATATTCGGGTATCTTCCAAAGATACGAGTATACTTATGCCTAAGCCTTCTAGTAGATTGGCTAGGTTGAATGACAGGGAATTAGCAATTATAAAAAAATGGATCAGTCAAGGAGCTGTGTATGAACCACACTGGGCTTTTGTGGCACCTAAGAAAAATCCTTTGCCGAATGTAAATAATAAACAGTGGCCAATTAATGAGATCGATTATTTCATTTTGAAAAAAATGGAAAGCAAAGGTCTTGATCCTAATGAAATAGCAGAAAAAGAAAGGTTGGTAAAACGGGCTTATATGGATCTTGTAGGAATCTTGCCAAGTCCTTTAGAAACCCAAAATTTCGTAAATGATAAGAATCCTAATGCGTATGAACTTTTAATAGACCGTTTACTCAACATGCCACAATATGGTGAGCGAATGGCAATCAACTGGCTGGATATTGCACGCTTTTCTGATTCACATGGCTATCAAGATGATAACTATCGTTCTCAATGGCCCTGGCGTGATTGGGTAATACACGCATTTAATAAAAACATGCGTTATGATAGTTTTATTACCTGGCAATTGGCAGGAGATCTAATTCCTAATGCAAGCAAAGAACAAATTTTAGCCACAGGTTTTAATAGAAATCATAAAATCACAGAAGAAGGAGGGGTAATTGATGAAGAGTATCGTGTGCAATATGTAGTGGATAGAACAAACACATTTAGCAGATCAATTCTTGCCGTTACTGTGGAATGTGCTAAATGTCATGATCATAAATATGATCCGATTTCTCAAAAAGATTACTATCAATTATATGCTTTTTTCAATAGTGTAAATGAAGTAGGATTAGAGGCAACTGTGGGTGGACCTGAAACCTGGGCTAAAAATCCACGAATGCAGATAACAAAAGAGGATCTGCAGACTACTCTATCATTTATTAATAAAATGGATACGAATAAATTAGAAGTATCCATTATGAAAGATAAAGACACAGCAAGAAAAACATTTTTACTGGCAAGAGGTAATTATGATCAACCCAGTGTCGAAGTTTTCCCATCTACACCTGCTGCAATTCTTCCATTTGAAAAATCATTTCCTAAAAATCGATTGGGTCTTGCTCAATGGACATTTGATAAACGTAATCCTTTGCCTGCAAGGGTTTTTGTAAATAGAATCTGGCAAGAGTTTTTTGGTAGAGGTTTAGTGAAGTCTGCTGCTGACTTTGGTATGCAGGGAGATTTGCCAACACATCCAGAATTATTAGATTGGCTTGCAGTTGACTTTCAAGAAAATGGATGGAATATCAAAAGACTGGTTAAGCAAATTGTTCTTTCGGCTACTTATCGCCAATCAAGCAAAATATCAAAGGATAAATTAAATAGAGATCCTGCAAACATTTACCTTTCCTATGCTCCTAGAGTTCGTTACCCTGCTGAGTTAATCAGAGATATGCTTTTAGGCAGTAGTGGACTTTTAAATAAAACTATTGGAGGGCCTAGTGTAAAACCTTATCAGCCAGACGGGCTATGGGAAATGGCAACTTCAGGAAGGGGTATCTTGAAAAAGTATATTCAGGATTCGGGGCAATTATTATATCGCAGAGGTATCTATACTTTTATAAAGAGAACCGTGCCACCTCCTTCGATGATGATGTTTGATGCAAGTAATAGAGATGAATGTCAGGTGAGCCGTTATAGAACCAATACCCCTCTTCAAGCACTAATCATGTTGAATGATCCCACAATGATTGAAGCTTCTAAAGCCCTGGCAGATAAATTATTGCAGAAAGATACTGATCCTATAAAAATTATTACAGAAGCATTTAAAACCATTATCTGTAGAAATCCATCAGGCAAAGAGATAGATGCATTGCTGAGTTATTGGAAAGAAGCAAAAGAAAATTTTAATCAGAATAAAACAAAAGCTGAAAAAATGATTGCTATTGGTGTATATCAACCCAAAACAAAAAATACATCTGAATTGGCAACAACTATGCAGGCAATTCAGATTATTTATAATATGCAAGAAGCAATAACAAAATCCTGATATGGAAAAAGAACTATTTGAACACGGACTAAATATGAATCGCCGCAAATTCATGAGCAGACTGAGTATCGGACTAGGATCTGCTGCGTTGGGTTCATTACTTATTCCAGATTTGTTTGGTAGTAATGGTAGTCCAGAAGATGCGATCATGCGCGGGCTTCCTCATTTTGCACCCAAGGCAAAGCGAGTTATTTATCTTTTTCAAAATGGAGCTCCTTCACAATTAGAATCTTTCGATTATAAACCATTGCTGTGTCAGATGATGGGAGAAAATCTGCCCGAATCTGTGAGAGGTGGTCAACGTTTAACTGGTATGAGTTCTACTCAAACTAGCTTTCCTTTAATTGGTTCTTATTATAAATTTAATCAGCATGGACAGTCTGGTGCTTGGGTAAGTGAATTATTTCCGCATATGTCAAAAATTGTAGATGATATCTGTATCATTAAAACAATGAATACGGAAGCTATCAATCATGATCCTGCGCTTACTTTTTTTCAATCTGGTGCGCAACAGGGCAATCGTCCAAGTATGGGTTCTTGGGTGAGTTATGGTTTGGGTACAGAAAATAATAATTTGCCGGCCTTTTGTGTATTGCTTTCTAGAGGTAAGGGCAATGGACAAGGTGTGTATTCAAAACTTTGGACTAATGGATTTTTAGATTCAGTACATCAGGGTGTTCAATTTAGTAGTGGTGAAAATCCGATTTTGTATTTGCAGGATCCGAATGGAATGGATCGTCAAACACGAAGAAAAATGCTCGACAAAATCGCTGAATTAAATCAGGAAGAATTCAACAATTTTGGCGATCCGGAAATATCTGCAAAAATTCAACAGTATGAAATGGCTTATCGTATGCAGACTGCTGTTCCTGAAATAATGGATACTTCAAAAGAATCAGAGGATATCATTAAGTTATATGGTGCAGATTGTCTGGTGCCTGGAACTTATGCAGCAAACTGTTTATTAGCAAGAAAACTATCTGAGAATGGTGTGAGATTTGTTCAGTTATATCATCAGGGATGGGATCAACATGGAAATTTACCTAATGAAATGCGCGGACAGGCTCAGGATGTAGATCAGCCTTCTGCTGCATTAATTACCGATTTAAAGCAAAGGGGTTTATTAGATGAAACATTGGTTATATGGGGAGGTGAATTTGGAAGAACAAATTATTGTCAGGGTAAAATGTTGGTTGATAATTATGGGAGAGATCATCACCCTCGATGCTTTACTATTTGGATGGCGGGTGGTGGAATAAAGCCCGGTATTGTTCACGGAGAAACAGATGAATTTGGATATAATATTGTGAAAGACCCAGTGCATGTGCACGATTTTCAAGCAACTGTTTTGAATTTGATGGGTTTGGATCATGAAAAACTTGTCTATAAGTACCAAGGAAGAAGGTATCGCTTAACAGATCTCTATGGGAATGTAGTAAACAAAATAATCGCTTAAAACACTTTTATGAATAGAAAAGAATTTGTAAGAAAAACACTTACTGGCACAGCTGCTTTCTTTATTGCTAAAGATTTGTTTTCGAAATCTAAAGCAGATCCTATTTATGGACATAATGAAAAGCAATATCGCCTCAATAATAAATGGGGCAATCTAAATCCAGAGAAAACGCCTGTTAATGACTGTCATGAAATGGTTCAAGACAGTAAAGGAAGAATTTTATTGTTGACTAATGAAACTAAAAATAATATTATCATTTATAATAAATCAGGAAAATTAATTGATACTTGGGGCAAAGAATTTCCCGGTGCTCATGGCTTAACTATTCAAAAAACCGGGAAAGAAGATTTATTATTTATTACAGATACTAATCGGCATCAAGTTTATAAAACAACTATCGATGGGAAAATCTTATTTACCATCGACCCACCTCCAGAGATTAATGTGTATCAGAAAAAAGAAGCATTTGTTCCTACAGAAACAACCGTATTGGATAATGGTGAGTTTTATATAGCCGATGGTTATGGAGCTCAATTTGTTTTGCACTATTCAGCTGATGGGAAATTGATAAATTATTTTGCTGGCAGGGGTGAAGGTGATGAGCATTTAGATAACGCACATGGTATTTGCTTAGATACCCGACTATCTACTCCCACACTTATTGTTACAGATAGAAGTAGAAATGCCTTTAAAAGATTTTCGCTCGATGGAAAATTATTAGAAGTGATTCATTTGCCCGGTGCTTGTGTTTGCAGACCAGTTATTAAAGGTGATTATTTATATGCAGCAGTTTTAAGATCGCCAGATTTGAATACAGAAGCTTCTGGATTTGTCACAATTTTAAATAAAGAAAATAAAGTAGTCTCTAATTTGGGAGGGTCCATGCCAGTTTATGAAAATGGGAAATTGAAACCATTGTCACAAACAGATAAAATTTTCACCCATCCGCATGATGTATGTGTTGATGATGAAGGCAGTATCTATGTAGCACAGTGGGCTTCAGGGAAAGTATATCCTTATAAATTTACCCAAGTATAAATGGAGCGATTTAATAAAATTGTCAATGCCATTTTATTTAGTGGTATTGTTTTATTGCTTTTCCTGTTTGTTTTTGAAGATAAACTTCAGATTCCTGTTTGGTTACAAATAGCCGGAAGAATGCATCCTTTATTTTTGCATTTTCCGATTGTGTTATTAATACTTTCCATCATTCCCTGCTGGCTTCCTGATGAGATCAATAATAATTCTATCTGGATTTATATACGATTTGTAGCAGTTCTTACGGCAATAATTACTGCAATGATGGGGATGATTTTATCCATTGAACAATCAGATAAGGGGGAGTTACTGACTTGGCATAAATGGTCAGGAATTTCTATTGCCTTAATTTCTTGGTTATTTTTTATTTACTATAATCAGTTCTTGCGAAGTAAACTTTATAATCGGATTCTTTCTTTTGGGATTTTATTTTTAGTGATTTTCACAGGCCATTGGGGTGCAGCAATAACCCATGGAGAAAACTTTTTGTTACAGCCACTTCATTTAGATCAACCATCTTTCATTAATAAAGAAAATGCCACAATTTTCGCAGATGCAATCAATCCAATCTTTAAAGCAAAATGTGGAAATTGTCATTTGGGACACAATCAAAAAGGAGGACTATCATTAACAGATAGCATGTCCATTATCAAGGGGGGGAAAAATGGGAAAGCTATTGAACAAGGCGATTTGGTAAAAAGTTTATTAATCGAGAGACTCCGATTACCATTAATGGATAAGAAACATATGCCATTAACAGATAAACCTCAATTAAATGAATCGGAAACAAAACTATTAGAAATATGGATTAAGTCTGGAGCACCATTTTCTGGAAAGCTTGTTGATAGGCCAGAGAATGATAGTTTGAGAATTCTGGCAATGGAATATTTACAACCTTATCTTAGCGTCAAAAATGAACCAGTTTATTCTTTCGCAGCTGCTGATGAGAAAAAAGTTAAGGAGCTTAATAATAATTATCGAATCATAAAACCTTTGGGCTTTCATTCGCCAGCATTAACCGTTTCTTTTTTTGGTAAAGCAAACTATAGTTTCGAAAAATTAAAAGAGCTTGAAACTATTAAAAAACAAATACTGCATTTGAATCTTTCCAAGATGTCGGTTACAGATGATCAATTGGAATTTATTGCCAGGTTCCCCTATTTGGAAAAATTAAACCTGAACTATACAAGTATTTCAAACCTTGGGTTATTGCGACTTTCTAATATGGGAAAATTGAGATCTATTTCTATAGTAGGAACAAATATTGATGTGGTTGGACTAACAAATTTATTGAAAAATAAAAACATCAAAGAAGTATAT
>CAIJZG010000109.1 GCA_903825065.1 uncultured Bacteroidota bacterium | reverse complement strand
TCGCTTCTGCACATGCCTGCTTCTGCTGCCAGCATTTCCTGATCGCTCATTTTACCCGAACGATTCGCTTCACTAAAAATCCAGAGATCACTCGTGCTGATACTTTTCCCTTTAAATTTTCCTGTAAGCATGGCTCCTCCTGATAAAACTATCGTTGGTATATCAACACTGCAGGCACCCATGACCAATGCGGGTGTTGTTTTATCGCATCCGCATAAAAGCACTACTCCATCAAGGGGATTTGCCCGAATCGATTCTTCCACATCGATGCTTACTTGATTACGGTATAACATCGTAGTAGGTTTCATCAAAGATTCACCTAAAGACATTACTGGAAATTCTACAGGGAAACCACCTGCTTCAATAATTCCACGCTTTACAAATTCAGCTAATTCTCTGAAATGAGAATTGCAGGGCGTTAATTCGCTCCAGGTATTACAAATCCCGATAATGGGTTTCCCTTCTAGTTCATCCTGGGGAATTCCTTGTTTCTTAAACCAGGAACGATAAATAAATCCATCCTTACCCGAACGACCAAACCAACCCCTGCTTCTTAATTCTTTTTTGCGCATAATATATTTTTTCTGAGGCCTTCTAATTGACTTTGACTAATAATTTACATTCACTATTAAGGATGACAAGTTAATCAGAACTTCCCGAAATTTCAACATTCAGTATGCTGCATCTTACTTAGCGTATAATTGAATTTAGCCTGATTTCCCCATTTCCTTATAATAGCATTAAGATTAAAGTTGATGTTGTATTCATAACACATTTTAATTAACTTCCATAACACTTTCGGCAGCCAAACCCCTAATCTTTCATCCAGTTTAATAAATAAGTATCAGTATGGTGAATAACCAAGACGAGCTATTAATAGCGAAAATTGCCGAACTCGAAAAATTGCATACTCTGCATACTCGTGAAATAGCAATTGAAGCTGCGTTAGATGAAATTCGTGCACGTTCCATGTCGATGAATAAAAGTGAAGAGCTTTGGGATGTAGTAGCCATTGTATTTAAGAAATTTCAGGAAATGAATTTTTCGATTGATGGGGCTGCTATCATCATTACTAAGATCGAAGGATCCCGGGATGTTAATGCCTGGCTGGGCGACGCTCATGGACAACCTTATTCAAATTCCATCAGAGTACCCTATTATGATAGTCCCAGCATCACTGATATCATGTTTGCAATTGAATCAGGAATGGATTATTTTTCAAAGACCTACGGTTTTGAAGAAAAAAATCATTGGTTCAAGTATGCATTTGAAAATACAGATCTAAAAATACTGACAGATGATTTAAAGAACTGGATCCTTGAACAACCCTACCTCACTCAAGCTTATGCTATCGGGAAATACTCATCAATAGGTCTTCATTTTCACCATCAAAGAATACTCAGTGATACAGAAGTGGAGATTTTGAAAAGATTCTCCAGGGTTTTCGATCAGGCATATATCCGTTTTCTTGATTTGAAAAAAGCAGAAGAACAAGCAAGAGAATCACAAATTCAACTGGCCATGGAAAGGGTTCGTGCAAGAACCATGGCCATGCAGAAAAGTGATGAATTGGCTGATGTTGCTGAAATACTTTTTAAACAAGTCAGAGAACTTGGAATTCATCCATGGTCAACCGGTTTTAATATATGGTTAGAAGGAAATGAAAAATATATCGACTGGATTACAGATCCTTCAGGAGGCTTCGTGGAACCCTATACAGTTGATCTGACTTCGCATCCTGGATTCCGACAAATAAGTGATGCAAAAAAAAGAGGGGAAGATTTTAGTGTATTCGAATTTTCCGGTGATCAACTTACGGAAACTTATGAGCTGCTTACAAGCTTTGCACCCAAACAATTTGCAAAAATGAAGGCTCTTGCTAATTCATTTCCTACACGCCAGTTCAACCATTATTTTTTTGGTGCACAGGTAGGCTTAATGTTTATTACTCCTGAACCACATCCAGAGGACTGGGATATTTTCAAAAGATTCGGACAAGTTTTTGAACAAACTTATACCCGTTTCCTCGATCTTAAAAAAGCAGAAGCGCAGGCAAGAGAATCACAAATTCAACTGGCTATGGAAAGGGTTCGTGCAAGAACTATGGCGATGCAAAATAGTGATGAATTACCTGAAGCAGCCACTTTAATGTTTCAGCAAATAAAATCATTAGGAATACATTCCTGGAGTTGTGGATTTAACATCTGGGGAAAAGGTGATAAAAGTTTTATTTCTAATATGAGTGGGCAAGAGGGCAAAATTCTCGACTCAATAGAAATTCCTTTAACCGAGGAAGCTACTTTTATTCACTTTCAGGAATCGAGGAATCGAGGAGATAAATTATTTATAGATGTGTTGGAAGGAGAGGTTATTAAAAATCATTACAAATATTTTAAAGCACTTCCAGGGATTAAAGAAGCTTTTGATGCCCAAGAACAAGCAGGTATACCCACTCCAACATTTCAAATTAATCATCTTGCAAATTTTTCTCACGGCAATTTGATGTTCATTACTTATGAATCTTGCCCAGAGGGACATGATATTTTTATACGCTTCGCCAAAGTTTTCGAACAAACCTATACCCGCTTTCTTGATCTACAAAAAGCAGAAGCCCAAGCAAGAGAAGCAAAGATCGAAGCTGCATTGGAAAGAGTGAGAAGCCGTACCATGGCGATGCATAAGCCGGATGAATTGCTTGAGGCGGCTGAACTGGTTCATAAAGAGTTGTCGTCTTTGGGCATCACCAGCATGAATGTCTCCTATGCTTTTGTGGACGATGAGGAAAAATCCGCTTCCTACTATAGCGTCAATCCAGTGGATGGCAAAGTAGTTTCCTTTCCCTTTGTGTTCCCCCACACCGAGACGGAAGTGATGCGCTCCATTTTATCCAGCTGGAAGAAGCAGAAACCTTTTCATATGATTGACATGGATGAGGACGCGACCCTGAAGCATCAAACCTATATCGGTGAGCATATTTTAAAGCAGATCACTAAAAACAATGCTTCTATTCCTTTTTCAGTCGAAGCATTCTTAGCCGTATCTCCCAAAAAGGCCTGGATCTACACGTTCAATTTTACGAAGGGATATCTGTTCAACATTGGGGGAGTACAGTTAACCAAAGCGCAGGAAGAATTGGTGTTGCGTTTTACAAAAGTATTCAATCAAACCTATACCCGCTTCCTCGATCTTCAAAAAGCAGAAGCACAGGCAAAAGAAGCAATGATCGAAGCTGCATTAGAAAGAGTTAGAAGCAAAACAATGGCGATGCATAATAGTCAGGACGTTGGTGATACTGTTGTTTCGATGTTTGACGAGTTGGTGAAACTCGAAGTGAAAACAAATCGGTGCGGAATACTCATTTATAGTAAATCGATGATAGCTGAAGTGTGGACTGCAAAATCAAACCTCCATGA
>CAIJZG010000108.1 GCA_903825065.1 uncultured Bacteroidota bacterium | reverse complement strand
GTTAATTCTTTCGACACTTCAGTAAGTGACATAAAATTGCCAGAACCAGTAGGATAATCTATAGTAAGTGATTCATCATAGAATTCGCCAAATTTCTTAATGCTTTGAATAATTAAGTAATTGATGGGCATCCAAACGGGACCACGCCAGTTACTATTTCCACCAAAAAAATCAGAAGTACTATCTCCTGGATCGTAATTAATAGAATAATCTGTGCCTTCTATATTTACACTATAAGGATTGGTTTCATGGTATTTTGATAGCGCTCTAATGCCACCTGGTGAAAGAAATTCGGTTTCATTCAACAACCTTTGCAGCAAAGCAATTAAGCGGTCTTTGGGAATTAGAGAAATTAAAATTTTATCCTCTTCCGCCTTTTCTTCATTAGGCCAGAATTTTTTATTTTTTAACCGGTATTGCTCAAACCAAGTGATGCGTTTTGTAAAATCCTGTAGCTTTTCAAAAACTTTTTTATTAATGATAGATACTGCAAAAAGCGAAGTCAAACCAACTATAGATTGAATACGTAATTGAATGGGTTTATTGCCAGGTAACCCCAGTGTATCATAATAAAATTTGTCTTCATCATTCCACATACCCATTTCATTTAATGCCTCTGCAATAAGAACGAAATGTTCAAAGAATTTTGTGGCAGAATCTTCGAATGATTCATCCTGCATTGAAATTTCAATAGCCATATCCATTAAATTCAATGCATACATACCCATCCAACTGGTTCCATCTGCTTGTTCTAATTGAGCCTGGCTATGTAATTGAATACTACGATTGAACACGCCAATATTATCCAAACCAAGGAAGCCACCTTGGAAGATATTGTTACCATTTTTGTCTTTCCTATTTATCCACCAAGTAAAATTGATAATCAATTTTTGGAAGATTTTTTTTAAGAATATAATATCCCCCTTACCTGTTTGCTTTTTCTCAATATTATAAACTTGCAGAGCAGCCCATGCTTGTACAGGAGGATTTACATCACTGAAATTCCACTCATAAGCTGGTAGCTGTCCGTCTGGCTTCATGTACCACTCTCGCATAACCAAGCTCAACTGGTGTTTCGCGAAAGTAGGATCTACCATTGCCATGGGAACACAGTGAAAAGCTAAATCCCAGGCAGCATACCAGGGGTACTCCCATTTATCAGGCATTAGAATAACATCTTGATTTTTCAAGTGCTGCCAATCATGATTTCGACCATTCCTTCGTTGATCGGTATTAGGTGCAATTTTATCCCCATTACTGATCCATTTTTCAATATCGTAATGATAGTATTGTTTACTCCATAAAAGTCCTGCTAATGCCTGTCGCTGAATATTTCTCGTGTCTGCGTTTAAACTATCTGGTAATACTTCGTTATAAAAATCATCGGCTTCTAGTTTTCTCTGCTGAAAAATACTTTCATACCCTTTAGAAAAGGGAGAATCTATTAATACATCTCCTAATCTTAAATAAATAGTTTTAGAAGCCCCCCCCGCAATTTTTAAATTATAAACAGGTGCAAATTTAGTACCCGAAGTTTTATCTTTTAGAGCTTGTACATCTTTCTTAAAGATTATCGCATCATTGAACGCATCTTTTAAAAATTTAGATTCATTAGGTGTTCCGTAAAGTTTTTCTGTATTTGTTTCGTTTTCTGTAAAAAAACGATCGTTCGATTTTTGATAATACAAATAATAGCTTCCCAATCTTTCGTGCGTAGCCCTTACAACTCCTTCCTTCACCTCTTCAATGATAGGTTTATTGATGAGATCATTTTGTTGCCATCGGTTATAAAACCATAAATTTGGTAGCAAAGTAATAGGTGCTGTTTCTTTACCTCGATTAATAATTTCAATTTTTATGCCTATATCTCTTTTGCTATATTTTGCATAAGTAATATAAACATCAAAATATTTATTATTGTCAAACACACCAGTATCTAAGATTTCAAACTCTGGTTCATTTTTTGAGCGACTTGCATTTGTATCAATTAATTGTTGATAAGGGAAAGCCTCTTGAGGATATTTATATAACATCTGCATATAATAATGCGATGGTATATTATCTAAATAATAATAGAGTTCTTTCACGTCTTCGCCGTGATTTCCTTGATAATTTCCAAGACCAAATAATCTTTCTTTTAAGATATCGTCTTTACCGTTCCACAATGAAATTCCGAAACACATATTTCCAAAAAAATCTGAAATACCACCTAATCCATCTTCACCCCATAAATATGCCCTACTATGTGCATGGTTAAAAGGAAAATAATTCCATGCATCTCCATTACCACTATAATCTTCACGTACTGTACCCCATTGCCTTTCTGAAAGATATGGTCCCCATTGCTCTAGTGGTACTTTCTTTCCTGCATTTACTTTAAGTCTTTGTTGCTCTGCGGTCATTCTTATACAATTCGTTAAATCCAGATATTGTTTTTGTCACAAAATCAGGGATGAATATATGAAATAAAAGATTAATTATTCCTTGGAATAATACACAGCAAGCATCGCAAACGTTTGAAAAACTATATTTTGAGTTGAAAAAACTAGACTATTTATCCTTCTTTTGTTCTTCTTGTTTTCCGCGCATGTAAATAACCAACCCGTTCAAGAAATTACGCAAAACCTGATCACCAGCTTCCACATAACTTGGATGATCTTCATGCCTAAACAAATCGCCCAATGCGCCTTTCGTAATTTTAAAATCAACTAATGACAAAATGTGAATCATGTCTTCTGTGCGCAAAGAAAGAGCTACGCGTATTTTTTTTAGGATATCGTTATTAGTAAGCATAAATTGAAACTTTAGGTATAATAAAGTTAGTTTTTATCTGAAAGGAAAGCTGAATTTCTTTTATATCTTCAATTTTGCTAATAAATTGCTAATGACAAATAAGGTTTACAAATATTTCAAAATTCATAAACCTTATAATATGGTATCGCAATTTATTAGCTC
Source organism: uncultured Bacteroidota bacterium (assembly GCA_903825065.1). Lineage (GTDB taxonomy): Bacteria > Bacteroidota > Bacteroidia > Chitinophagales > Chitinophagaceae > Sediminibacterium. The sequence goes on along the minus strand of CAIJZG010000108.1, from coordinate 154 downwards.
ACACCATGTTCGGCTTTTAGGTGATTTGAATTATTCTTTTCCTGAGGGGATACATGCTATCGGGCGACTCGACAACCATTCTGAGGGGCTTTTATTACTCACCACGAATCCAAAAGTAACCAGACTATTGTTTCAGGGTGAAACCATACACCAC
>CAIJZG010000107.1 GCA_903825065.1 uncultured Bacteroidota bacterium | reverse complement strand
GAATTTTAAAATATGAGGGGCTATAAACCATGTAAATAAAATCCCCAAAGCAGCAAAGCCAAAAGAAATATAGATGCCTTGTGTAAATAAGCGCCCAATTTCATCAACCCTATTTTCACCAGCTCTACGAGATATTAAAGCTTGAAGTCCATTGTTTAAACCATGACCAACCACAGCAAATATCAGATAGTAAACACCTGTAATTCCGGCAATACCCAAGGCTTCTTGACCTAAACCACCCAAAAAAATATTATTGGTGATAAAATTTAACTGCGGCACCATAATGGATAAACTGATCGGTAAAGCGAACTTTAAAATTTGCCGATGGTTAGTTGTGACCTGTAAATTGATAGACGATGATGGGTTGCTCATAAAGTACTGCAAAGTAACAATTTTAATATCTGCACAAATCGCTTTCCATGCATGGCTGATTTTTTATATCATTGCATACGCAATTTTTAGTTTATGGTCCACAAGTTGATAGGATTTTACGGTGACCTTCACGAGTATACACCCCAAAGAACTGATCAGTTGGCAATCGAAATAGGTAGTCATCAGATAGTTTGTATGGTAAAAAACTCTTCTTCAGGGGAAATTGATGCAATAGAATTGTATCAGGTAGACCAATCGAATGCAGATTGGAGTGATATTTTATTTGAGGTAAAGCAGAATTCTAAAATTTTAGGTCCTACTTATTCTGATTGTTTTGTGTTTTTTAACATAGAATATGCATTGGTTTTGCCAATGACAGAAATGAGTGCCACGGCATCTGCAGATTTTCTTTCTTTGGTTTATGGAACAGACGATCGTGCTGATACCAAATTTGATCGGATTAATTCCGCGCATCCTACAGTTACCATTTATCGGATTAAAAAGTCCCTCTCTGAATTATTGGATCGTAATTTTGTAATTTTTAAAATACAACACACTTATACCAAATTACTTAACGATGTATTAAATCGAGAAGAGCTACCAACCGTATTTTTAAAATTAATTGTTTATCAAAAGCATTTCATTTTAGTCTTACTGAAGAATAAACAATTACAATTGATTCAATCATATACTTTTCATCATGCTGATGATATCCTATATTTTGCAATTAGTGTGGCAAATCAATCCGGGGCTTCCCCCTTACAAACTCATTTGGAATTAAGTGGCATGATAGACCCCCATACCAATTTATTGGATCAATTGAAAAAGACATTCGGTATTGTAAGCTTAGATATTATTGCTAATCAATCGAAACCTTCAAATTATTCTCGTTGTACTTTTACACCTTTTTATAAATTATTGGCATGAGAATAATTTCTGGTAATTGGGGTGGAAGAAAGATACAGCCCCCAGCAAATATGCCGCATACCCGTCCTACAACTGATATTGCAAAAGAAGGGTTGTTCAATATTCTTCAAAACAGAATAAACTTTGAAGGAATAAAAACGTTGGACCTATTTGGTGGAACAGGTTGTATTAGTTATGAACTGGGCTCAAGAGGTGCTTCAGATTTAACTATTGTGGAGAAAGATCCAATTATGTACAATTTCATTAAAAATAATTGCGAAATGCTGGGTATGCAAAACTTTCATTTACTTAAAATGGATGTATTTTCTTATTTACATACAGCCACTTCCGTATTTGATTTTATTTTTGCGGGCCCCCCATATGCCTTAGGTGCAATTGATGAAATCCCACGTATCATTGAACAAAAAGGATTAATAGCAAAAGGAGGCTTTTTTGTATTGGAACATACTCCCAGAAATCAATATGAGAAAATGAATTCTTTCTTGTTTCAAAGAAATTATGGAACAACTGTTTTTTCTTTCTTCATAAAAAAAGATTAGATACTATTATATTTCACTGCAGTATTTCGAATTTCCTACATTTGATGTATGACGAAAAATCAGCTGAGAGTTCTTTATAAGAACAAAAGAAATGCGATTTCAGATACGGAGAAATTGAAGTTGGATGATTTGATTTTAATTCAGTTTCAGAAATTCGATTTTTCTCAAATTCAAATATTATTTTCTTATTGGCCAATGGAAAGTCATTCCGAACCTAATGTGGAATTGATGGTAAGATATCTTCGTTTAATGATTTCAGGAATTCAAATCGCTTACCCTGTGATTGATAATAAGGACTATTCCATGAGTGCAATCCTAACTTCTGAAGAAACAGATTTTAAAACAAATAAATGGGGTATGGAAGAACCCATCGGTGAAACTGCAATTAAACCATACGATCTTGATCTCATTTTTGTTCCTTTATTGGCATTTGACAAAAAAGGGAATCGGGTAGGTTTTGGGAAAGGGTATTATGACCGTTTTTTGGCTAATTGTAGAAAGGAAACAGTTAAAATTGGGTTTTCCTATTTCGATCCAATCGAGCAGATTAGCGATACCAATCATTTTGATGTACCTTTAAATTACTGCATCACACCGCAGTTTATCTATGAATTTTAACACGCTTTTCCTTAAATCATTCCGTGTTTTATTGTTTCCATTTGCAGTTTTGTATGGATTAATTATTTTTATTCGTAATAGACTTTTTGATAGTCATTATTTGGCTTATTCGGAATTCAACTTTCCTTTAATCTGTGTGGGTAATTTGGCAGTAGGAGGTACCGGCAAATCTCCCATGGTTGAATATTTAATTAAATTATTAGAACCGAAGTTTAAAATTGCCACACTTAGCAGGGGCTATAAACGTAAAACAAAGGGGTATGTTTTAGCAAATGATCGTACTACAGCTTTGGAAATTGGCGATGAACCCATGCAATTTCATTTAAAATTCCCCAATGTGCCAGTTGCTGTGGGAGAGGAGCGTTTGGTAGGGATTCCACATCTTTTACAAGATCACGTTGATTTACAAGCTATCATTTTAGACGATGCATTTCAACATCGATCTGTTCAAGCAGGGATGAATATCTTATTAACAGATTTTAGTAATTTATATTCACATGATTTCTTTTTGCCAACAGGTGACTTAAGGGATGAATGGTCATCTGCTGATCGGGCTCAAATTATTGTGGTTACAAAATGCCCTGCCAATTTATCTGAAGAAAAGAAACAAAAAGTAATTCGTAGCTTAAAACCAATTGCTAGTCAGAAAGTTTTTTTTACTTGCATTGAATATGGAACCCCGTATCATATTTTTAATAATAGCGATGAATGGATTTTAACTCAAAGAGATGAAGTATTCTTGGTTTGTGGAATTGCAAATCCAAAGCCGTTGAAAGATTATTTGTTGCAAAATGTACATACCTATTATCAACAAGACTATTCAGATCATCATATTTTTTCCATTGATGATTTTAATGAAATAAAAGAAAAATTCAATGAAGTTCCAGCAAAAGATAAATTGATATTAACTACTGAAAAGGATGCCGTACGATTCACAAAGTTTACTGAAGAATTGGCCAATATCCCAATGTATGTTTTACCTATTCGGCATAGTTTTTTATTCGAGGAAGGAAATTTATTCAACGAATTGATAATAGACTTTATCAGAAACTTCCGATTTAATCCTACTACAAAATGAGCAAACAAAAAATAAAACAGAAACAGAAACAAAAAAATACCCATAAAAGTGCAGAGCTTTTATCT
>CAIJZG010000106.1 GCA_903825065.1 uncultured Bacteroidota bacterium | reverse complement strand
AGCTTGCTGGCGCGACATGCAACGAACTAATTTTTCACGTTTGCTAAATTTAATGTCGCTGCTAAAATGTTTGAATTGCTCAATCAATAATTCTATCGCATGTTTTTCATTCCCTGGAAGAATATCTGCAGGAATACCTTGTATCACAAATGTTTGATCATCTTTTGGTTCAACCTGATATCCTATAGTAAGTAAGTCCGGTAAAAGGTCTTTCAATAGTGCAGCATCTGCTCCTGCCATTTCTAATTCAACAGGAAATAAACTTTGCTGAGTAGCCATTTGTTGTCCATGTGCGGCCAGACTATATCTTTCATACAATACTCGCTCATGTGCTAATTGCTGATGCACTAATAAAAATCCGCTATTCGTTGAAGCAATAATATAGGTATTGTGTAACTGTAATAAATTAGTATCTGGAAGAACCCGCAATTGTTTACTACTGGAAATATCTTTATGCAATTGTTGTTGACTATCTGAAGGAATCGTTTGCTCAATACCCGTCAGGCCAGAACTTTCATAAAAACTTTTCCAACTTTTCAGTTCACTTTTATCTGTTGCTTCAATAAAATGTGCTTGATTACTTTGGGTAAATGTTTTGAAAAGATTAGACCCCGTAGCTGCATCTCTTTTATCAGTTGTAAATGGTTTACTAACGGCATCTAAACTTTGTATAGTTGCGTTTAAAGTAAAATCAAGTGATGGAGCGATACTAAATTGAGCAAGTGCGTGTTTAACCGCAGCTTGCACAAATGCATAAATAATTTTCTCATCCTCAAATTTTATTTCCTGCTTAGTGGGATGAACATTTATGTCTACTACTGAAGGATCTAGATCGATGTATAAAACATAACTCGGAAAACTATCTTTGGCAATCATTTCGTCGAACGCACTATTTACCGCGTGATTTAGGTAAGCGCTTTTTATAAAACGATTATTCACAAAAAAATATTGATCGCCTCTTGTTTTACGAGCGGTTTCTGGTTTGCCTACGAATCCATAGATATTTAAGTAATCTGTTTCTTCGTTAACGCTAACTAGTTTGGCATTGTATTGTGAACCAAGAATTTGAACAATGCGTTGTTTTAATGATCCTGCGTCTAAATGAAAAACTTCTTGACCGTTACTGGTTAATGAAAAAAATACATTGGGAAAAGCCATCGCCACCCGGATAAATTCTTCTACGATATGTCGCATTTCTGCGGCATTGCTTTTTAAGAAATTCCTTCTTGCTGGCACGTTAAAGAAGAGGTTCTTCATACTGATGCTGGTGCCTGTTTGAAATGCACAAGCTTCCTGCTTTATTACCTGACTGTTTTCGATTTCTATAAAACTTCCTAGTGCCTCATCCGCTCTTTTAGTTTTCAATTCAACCTGTGCTACCGCAGCAATAGATGCTAAGGCTTCGCCTCTAAAACCCATTGTTTTTATCCGAAATAAGTCTTCAATATGGCTGATTTTACTGGTTGCATGACGCTCAAAAGCCATTCTTGCATCCGTTTCGCTCATTCCTTTTCCATCATCTATCACCTGTACCAATGCCTTACCAGCATCTGTTACTAATAATTTGATGCTGGTTGCACCAGCATCAACAGCATTCTCCAATAATTCTTTGACAGCACTGGCTGGTCTTTGAATTACCTCACCCGCCGCAATCTGGTTCGCTATATTGTCTGGTAATAAATGTATAATATCAGTCACCCTTGAAAATTTAATAAAGTTTGTAAAATTAGCATTCTCCCCGCATCTCCACTGAGATTCCATTAAATTTGCCATTCAAAATTATAAACATGGCCTTAAGTGCAGATATAAAAAAATTAGCGCGGCATTTTGTACCGGCAGATTTTACCGTTACTGATTGGGAAAATCTAGAACCATTCTTTAAAAATTTAGTAGATCGTCCTCTCCATAATCAAGCTGATTTGGAACAATGGATGAAAGATATGAGTGAAATCGAGGCCGTTGTGAGCGAAGACGCTTGCTGGCGTCAGATTAAAATGACCTGTGATACTACAGACGCTTCATTGGAAGAAGCATTTACCTATTTCTGTATGGAAATTCAGCCAAAATTGCAACCCTATGCAGATCTATTGAATAAGAAATTAATTAATTCTCCCATTACACAAGAGCTGGACAAGGAAAAATATTTTACTTACCTGCGTTCTGTAAAGAAAAGTATTGATTTGTTTAGAGAAGCAAATATTCCGTTACAAGCTGAACTAAGTGTGATGCAACAACAATATGGGGCTATCGCTGGTAAAATGGTGGTTGAAGTAAACGGACAAGAATACACGTTACAACAAGCCGCAAAATTTTTAGAAAGTGAAGACAGATCTTTAAGAGAAGAAGTGTATCGTAAAATTCAAGAACGTCGATTACAAGACAAACAAACCATGCACGATTTATATTCTTCATTGATTAAGAAAAGAGATGAAGTAGCAATAAATGCTGGGTTTGCTAATTATCGTGATTACAAATTTGTTGAATTAGGAAGATTCGATTATACAAAAGAAGATTGCTTTCAATTTCATGAAGCAGTGAAATTGCATGTACTTCCATTGATTGAAAAAATCTATGCGAAGAAGAAAGCTAAATTGCAATTAGACACTTTATATCCTTGGGATACAGAAGCTGAACCAGCAGGCATAACTCCTCTAAAACCATTTACAGATGGGAATGATTTGTATGAAAAATCAGTTAAATGTTTTTCAGAAATGAATCCATTTTTTGCCGACTGTCTTCGAAAAATGAAAGAGTTAAAACACTTTGATTTAGAAAGCAGAAAAGGGAAAGCACCTGGTGGATATAATTGCCCGCTTTCTGAAAGTGGGGCACCATTTATTTTTATGAATGCTGCGGGACAAATGAGTGATGTTACTACGATGGTTCATGAAGGAGGTCATGCCATTCACTCTTTTCTTTCTCATGATTTAGAATTGAGTGCTTTTAAAGAATACCCCATGGAAATTGCAGAAGTTGCAAGTATGGCCATGGAATTATTTAGCATGAATCATTGGGAAGCATTCTTTGAGAAAGAGGAAGACCTTATTCGCGCTAAAGAACATCAGTTAGAAAGAACCATTACGATATTTCCTTGGATTGCCATCATAGATAAGTTTCAACACTGGGTTTACGAAAATCCAAATCATTCGATTGAAGAGAGAACAAAAACCTGGATGGAAATATTAAAAGAATTTTCAACCAATAGCATCGATTATACAGGATTAGATAGTTATCGCGAAATTGGCTGGCAGCGCCAATTACACTTATTTGAAGTTCCTTTTTATTATATCGAATATGGCATAGCACAATTAGGTGCTATCGGATTATGGATGCAGTATCAGCAGAATCCAAAACAGGCTTTAGAAAATTATATCAATGCATTAAGTTTAGGGGGAACAAAAACGCTTCCTGAATTATATAAAGCCGCAGGATTAAAATTTGATCTATCACCTAATCATATTAAAACGCTGATGGAATTTACGGCGAAAGAAATGGATAAGTTGTAAGTGAAAAGATAAGAGGAAGAGTGAGGGGATAAGAGTGAAGAAAATAAGCAACACATTTTAGTTCCCCCCTTTTAGGGAGGGGTGCCCGAAGGGCAAAAACATGTAAGTAAAAAGCCTCTGAAATTTCAGAGGCTTTTTACTTACTATACTATTCGTTTTCTGGTTTTGCTGGTGGGGGATTTTGCGGGGCTGGAGGATTTTGATTTCCTTGTGGCGGTCGAGGCCCTTGTTGTCTTTGTTGTTGTTGTGGTCCGCGGTTTTGTTGCGGCCCACGATTTTGATTTCCTGGTCCTTGTTGCGGTCCACGATTTTGTTGCTGTGGTCCGCGGTTTTGTTGAGGTCCACGGTTTTGCTTTCCCGATCCCTGCTGTGGCCCGCGATTTTGTTGCTGTGGCCCTCTTTGTTGTTGCTGTGGTCCACGGTTTTGTTGAGTGTCACGGTTTTGATTTCCTTGTCCTCCTTGTTGTGGTCCACGTGAATCGTTTCTTCTATCGTTGCCTCTTTCCTGATCACGGCGACGCTTATCATTTCTTTCTAAACTCTTTAAACTAATTTGACCCACTACATCTACAAATGCTGGTTCTACATCTTTTGGCTTACCACTAATTACTTCTACAGCTTGTAGTTCATCAACCCTTGTGCCCGCTTGGTTTAGGCGTTTAATTTCTTTAACACGTTGAATAGTTAACGGATAGTGTTTGTTATTATTTGGTAGTATATACCACATCAAATTCTTGAAAATATCTTTCTTAATCAGTTGTGCAGTTCCCATGATGGTATCTAGTGT
>CAIJZG010000105.1 GCA_903825065.1 uncultured Bacteroidota bacterium | reverse complement strand
TTGTCATAAAATATGTTTTTAACTTTATTTTTTTATTTTACTCCCCTCGTAAAACGTGTCCAGTCAGGTTTATAAAAACATCTTCCAAATTCGCTTTTTTAACTTCTTTCGGACGTTCAAAACCGGTATCAACTAATTCATCTATCAATTTATCAGGAGAATTCAATGCAATAATTTTACCACTATCAATAATTGCAACTCTATCACAAAGCACTTCAGCTTCATCCATATAATGAGTAGTAATAATTACGGTAGTACCAGAAGCCCTAATAGTTTTTATCAGTTCCCAAAGGTTCCTTCTTGCCTGAGGATCCAAACCTGTTGTTGGTTCATCTAAAAAAATAATCCTTGGTTTATTGATTAAGGTTGTTGCTATTGAGAACCTTTGTTTTTGTCCACCACTTAATTCTTTAAACTTGGCCTTTGCTTTATCTCGAAGATTAACACTATCCAATAATATCATCGGATCAATTATTTCATTATATAAGCCAGCAAATAAATGTATTAATTCTGTTAGATTTAAACTTGGATAATATCCAGAGGTCTGTAATTGAACCCCAATAATTTTTTTAATTTCATTAGGAGAATTATCAAGATTAAATCCGTCTACAAAAATTTCTCCACTTGTTTTTTCCCTTAGTGTTTCAATAATTTCAAGAGTAGTGGATTTACCAGCACCATTTGGTCCTAATAAACCAAATATTTCCCCTCTTTTTACGTCAAAACTAATTCCTTTTACAGCTTCAAAATCGCCATAGTTTTTAACAAGATTCTTTACTGATATAATGATGTCGCTCATAGTTAAAATTTGATAGGTATACTTATTCCCAATTGCTTTGGAGAACTAATCATACCGATTCTGTTTTTTTGTTGATCTAAATTTACAGCAACTGCGCGTAAATGTTGTGCAGCGGCAGCATTTAAAACTGCAGAACTACCATTTATTACAAAACCAGCTCCTAATAGATACCAATTTATCTTTCGAGTATCATTTGTTCCTATCAATCCGAAAATTGAAGTTCCTGTTCCTACAAAAGAAAGTACAGTAGCCCAAGTTCTATTCCTTTTATAATCTGAATACTCTAAATAACATTCAGGTACATTTACTTTTGCTATTAAATAATCTAAACTTCTTTTTCCAGTATATAGTTTCCCTTGATAAATTAGTCCAGGCCTGGTTAAACTTGGTACAAAACTCATCCCCCTAGAACTATAATAAAATTGTTGCGACTCCAGGGTAATCGGTGGAGATTGTGCAGCGGTAATCCCGAAAAAGAATCCCATAAAAAATACAAATAAAAACAAATGCTTAACCATATCAGAAACTGATTCGTTTGATATAAAGATAGTGATGAGTTTTAAAAGGATCGCAATTTTTGGTTAAAAGGGCTAAACTTCTGGCTTATATTTGCTTGTGGTTTTTCATAAAAAAATAACAAATGAAAGTATTCAAATTTGGTGGCGCTAGTGTTAATAGTATTGAAAGGGTAAAGAAACTTGCAGAAATTGTAGAAGCAAATCAATCAGGGCCTTTAGTAATTATTCTTTCAGCCATGGGAAAAACCACTAATGCACTGGAAAAAGTGGCGGAAACATTTTATGCTGGCAAAAAAGATGAAGCTATTCAGTTATTTCAAGTGATCAAGCAACAACACCTAAATACTACAAAATATCTATTGGTGTTTCGTTATAATGCCTGTCTGGAACAATTGTCGAATTTTTTTACTGAAATAGAATGGTTATTACATGACAAACCAGTACGCAATTTCGACTATTACTATGACCAAATTGTATGCCTGGGAGAATTACTTAGTAGTTGTATTGTAAGTCATTATTTAAATGAAACAGGCATTTTAAATCAATGGATTGATGTGAGAGATTCCATTCGTACTAATAATAATTTCAGAGATGCCGATATTGATTGGAATGTATCGAAAGAAAAAATAAGAAGCAATGTGATCAATTTGATCACAGCAGAAAATAAAATAGTGATAACACAAGGATATATTGGAGCTACTGAAGATAATGAGAGTACCACTTTGGGACGGGAAGGAAGTGATTATTCCGCTGCTATTTTCGCAAATGTATTAGATGCAGAAAGTCTAAGTATTTGGAAAGATGTAGATGGGGTAATGAATGCAGACCCCAAAAAATACCCAGATGCAGTTTTGATCAATGAATTGAGTTATACGGAAGTAATTGAAATGGCTTATTATGGTGCTCAGGTTATACATCCTAAAACAATCAAACCTTTACAAAATAAGAACATCCCGTTATTTGTGAAATGTTTTTTGGATAAAAATTTACCAGGAACTATCATTCATCAGAAAAAAAATAAAAACTTACCACCTATTATTGTAATCAAAGAAAATCAGGTGTTAATTGAATTAAAAACGCAGGATTTTTCATTTGTTGGAGAGGATCCGATCATTGAATTATACCAATTATTCAAGAAACTGCATATAAAACCAACCCTAATTCAAACTGCAGCTATTAGTATTTTTATCTGTTTAGACGATAAACCTGAAAAAATAGAGCAAATGGCGTTAGCTGCTGGTTCACAATTTGACGTTCAAATTCAAAAAGGGTTGTCGCTACTAACTATTCGACATTATAATGAGGACGTATTAACAACCTTGAGCGAAAGCAAAGACAAAGTATTACAGCAACAATCTAAAGAAACAGTTCAAGTACTTTTTAGATAGCTATGTTTCTATTTCCGGGTAAAAATGTTTTTGTAAAATCGAGTTTAAATCATCCTCTTTAAATGGTTTTAATAGAATATCAGAGATCCCCGATTTTCTATACCCTTCAAGCTCTTCCCTGATATTTGATGCTGTTAACGCAATGACTGGCATATGCGACTTACCGTTGGAAGATTTTCTAATTGCAGCAACTAACTCATCTCCTTTCATTTCAGGCAAATTGATATCAGTTAGAATGATATCGTATCTATTTTTATTGAAAAGCTCCCAACCTAATTTACCATTATTTGCAATATCGAATTTTATCTGTTGTTTTTTTAGTAATAAACTTAACAACATGGCATTCATTTCATTATCCTCAATAATTAGTGCCTTTTTCCCGGTATATAATTGTTTCACTTTTTTGGAAACATATCCAATTTGATTTTCCAAAGTTTCTATCAAATGATTATGAACCGGATAACAAAGTAAAATTGAAAAAACAGAACCCTCTTTGAGTTTGCTTGATACATGAATGCGACCTCCCTGTAATTCAACTAACATTTTACAAATTGGTAACCCCAAACCAGTACCAGTTATAGATCTACTTGTTTCGTTTGATTTATTAGTGGATTTTACTTGCGAAAATTCTTCAAATATGGTTTTTAAATGATCTGGCGGAATGCCAATACCAGAATCCGCAACCTGAATTTTAATATCAGCATCCCCCTCTGCTCTAAATATGACGTCAGCAGTAATTACTACATAACCTTTATTAGTGAATTTAATTGCATTACTTGTAAGATTATATAAGATCTGTTTTAATCGGAATTTGTCACCAATTACCATCAATTCTTTCGATAAACTAATTTCTTCAATAATAATGATCCCTTTTTTAGCTGCTAAAGCAGTAAAAGCAAAAGCAATTTCATGTATTGCTTCACTAATATTAAAAGGATGCGATTCTAATTCTAATTTGCCTGCATCAAGTTTTGAAAAATCTAAAATATCATTTACAGTATTCAACAAATGATCAGAAGATGTTTTTATAGCTTGCAGGTATTTTTTTTTCTCAGGATCTGTTTCAATTCCATCAATAATATCCGTAAATCCCATAATACAATTCAATGGGGAACGAATCTCATGGCTCATGTTACTCAAGAATCGGTTTTTTGTTTGGATCTGTTTATCATTTATGCCTTTTCTACCAACAATTTGTTTTTCTATTTTGATGAACTTTTTCAGATTCAAAAATAAAATCAATAAAGACATGATGCAAATGCCGAATAATACCCAAGCATTCATTGAAATGCTTGCATATTCTTTATTTGTAGCAGACTGAAAATTGGATATTTGATTAATAAGATAACTATTCAAAAACAGGATGCTAATTATAGACATGAAAGCTGCTATAATAAAAACAATATTGGAATTTGAAAGCTTTAAACTTTTCATTAAAGAAATAGGATTCAGGGGATGGAAAAAATGAAAATACTATTTTTTCGCTAAACAATAGAATACCTGACGAATTTTTACCTGCCCCTGGATTAATTTGTATATATATTATATTCCCCTTCTGAGTCTATTGCAATCACCGGCAGATTTTTATATTGTTCAAAATAATGAAATACTGATTGCATCTTATTTATAAAATTTTTATATTCAACTTCATCTTTACTGCTCTTATTGAGAAATTGAATGTCTTTATTATTATTGAAACGAATTGGGAAAATATGAACTGGAATATATTCCTGCCCTGCTGCATGAGCGTACGCTGCTAGTAAATACAATTCTTCAATTTGATTATTTTGAATTGGAATACAACCT
>CAIJZG010000104.1 GCA_903825065.1 uncultured Bacteroidota bacterium | reverse complement strand
TGTTTAAAATTTCTTTTGACCCTTCTGGAAATATAGCAATGGCTGTTCGTGCTTCATCTGTTACAGGTCCGAGCCCTGTAATTTCTCCTTGGTATGCTTCTATACCTGCCTGACCCATAGCGGCTGATGCTTTGGCCAAACCGTCTGCGGCTTTCTTTTGTTGTTCAGGAGTCATCTGAGCAACTTTTAAATTATATGCGGCCTGTGCCGCGGCTTTAGCCAATTGTTTTTCTTGATCTTCTCTACTTTTACCCGTAAGTCTAGCGATTAAATCTAATTCTTTTCCGTAAGCGGCAGATGATTCTGCTAATTGTTTTTGTTGTTCAACTGTTCGAGCATTACCGGAACCTGACACTTTGATGTAGTTTGCCGTTAGGTCAGTCATCTGTTCAAACGTATATCCCATCGCTTGAAGTTGTTGTCCTACTTTGCTGTTGACTAAGGCTTTGTTAACGTTAACAAATGCTTTTGCACCTTCGTTAGCACTACCCCCAAGTCCAACAAATATGTCGCTGTTCTTTTTCATTGTAGATGCAAACTCGTCTAGAGTAAGACCTAAAGACAATGCATTTTTTCTAACAGTTTGTAGGCTTCCACTAAAGTCTATACCAGTATCTGTGAGTTTGCGATATGTGTCAAGGTTGGCTTCCTGCATCTTTTCCAATGATTGGAATAGCCCTGCGACTACACCAATAATAGGTAAATCTTTGAAAGCACCAAAGAAGTCGCTCATGCGAGCCTTACCGTCTAGGGCTTGTTGTCCTAGATTGATAAGATTTTTACCAGTTTGTACTGCACCTTCTGCCAGATCACCTAATACTCCGCCGACTAGTCCAATAGGGCCTGCTAATTTTGTCAACCCAGCGGCCGCACCTGGAACTGCTTTAGATGCCAGATTGTTTAGTGATTGATTAGCGGCATTTACCGCTTTAGAATTCACCCCAGCCGCGCCTGCTAGTGCAGAAGCACCGCTGGTGCTACCGCCATTGGCTTTGATTGCGGATAAGATTGCCTTTAAGGTTGCTTCGGTAGCCGCATTATCTAATATAATGGGTTTACCGTCTAGTGAGCCAGTTACATCTGCCATTGAATTTTTCCAGGGTTATCTAGGTATATAAATATTGTTGACACATTTACCAACTTATTTATCGGAGTGTAAACCAATGGATGTTACAACTATCAAGCCTAAAACCAACCCGCTGATGTCGCACATGCGCCAGCCTAAGATTTATATCAAATTACCCAGCCAAGGCAAGTATTGGGCTAACGGATCTTTGAATGTCAGCGTTACGGGAGAATACCCTGTGTATTCTATGACAGCCAAGGACGAACTGATATTAAAAACTCCAGATGCCCTGCTCAACGGTCAAGGAGTAGTCAGTGTTATACAGAGTTGCATGCCCAATATCGTAGACGCATGGGCATGTCCTAATATCGATATTGATGTTATTTTGATAGCCATTCGTATCGCTACCTACGGACACAACATGCCACTGACTGTTAGCCACGAATTAATAGAAGGCGGTAGCAGTGAGTTTACATTTGACATGCGATTGATGCTAGACCAGTTGCAGGAAACTATCAAATGGGATGAACGGATCGAAGTCCGTCCTAATCTGGTGTTGTATGTTAAACCATTTAGTTACAGCATAGTCAACAAAAACAATATCAACGAGTTTGAAACTCAGCGTATCATCAACATTGTCAAAGATGAAAACATGGACGAAAACGAAAAGATCATCGCTTTTCAAAAGAGTTTCCAGAAATTAACAGAACTTACTGTAGATTTGATCAACGCTAGTGTTTACCGCATAGATTCCGATACAGGATCTACACAAGAACCAGAGTTTATTCAAGAATTTATGCAGAATACAGATATCGAAGTGTTTGATGCTGTTAAAGAAAGATTAGATTCTCTCAAAGAAAACAACAAAGTCAAACCATTTACTGTTAACGTCAGCCAAGATCCGGCAAATCCTGTTGAAGTAGAAGTTCCTATTGTATTTGACTACTCAAGTTTTTTCGCATAAGGCTCTTGAGTCTCCCATTGGCTGACATTTTAAAGTTAGTCGATGACATGGAAAAAGAAT
>CAIJZG010000103.1 GCA_903825065.1 uncultured Bacteroidota bacterium | reverse complement strand
GACTAGAGGCGAAACTGGATATTCATCCTCATCCACTTGACTGGCTGCATTTTGAAAATAATTTTTCTTATGTAGCAGCTCATTTTAATCAAGATTTTGAAGGAACTAATAAACTTCCTTTTATTCCACCTGCTAGATTATTAAGTGTGTTAAGAGCTAATTTCAATAAGAAACACGCGAATTTTAGAAATAGTTATGTGAAATTGGAAATGGATAATATGTATGCCCAAAACAGAATTTTTACTGCCTACCATACTGAAACTGTTACACCTGGTTATACCTTATATAATATTGGTGCGGGTACTGATTTTGTGCGTGGAAATAAAACTGTTTTTAGCATTCATTTTTCTCTCAATAATCTTACAGATGTGGCATATCAAAGCCATCTTAGTAGATTAAAATATACAGATATCAATGAAGCAACTGGTAGAATGGGTGTTTTTAATATGGGACGAAACTTTAGTGTAAAACTCAATATGCCATTGAGTTTTAAAACAAAAGCCTAAATTTAAATATGGATATCTCTATCAATACACCTGCATTGTTATTCCCGGCAATTAGTTTGGTAATGCTTGCGTATACCAATAGATTCTTAGCATTGTCAAATCGTGTAAGAAGTCTACATGATAAATATGTAGAGAATAAAGAAGGAAATAAAACGATACACGCTCAGATTAAAAGCCTTCGTTATCGATTAAAGCTGATTAAGCACATGCAGGGCTTAGGAATAATAACTTTTATTGCTGCAATTTTTTCTATATTTCTATTTTATATAGATGAAAAATTTGTAGCTAATATTTTCTTTGCTGCTAGTCTACTTGCATTTACAGTATCGCTTATATTTTCATTTATTGAAATCATGATGAGTAATAAAGCTATTGAACTGGAACTAAGCGATATGGAGGGATTAGAAAATCCTAATATGATTGAGTATATAAAAAGTAAATTTTAAAAAGAAAAGGCAGGAATTATTTTCCTGCCTTTTCTTTTTAAACCGTCGCTAAAATTTTTCTTTCGCCTATTTGTTGACGCCACATCGCATAATACAAACCTTTTTCTTCCAATAATTGGAGATGGCTGCCAGTTTCTACCACCTGCCCTTTTTCAAGTACATATATTCTATCAGCATGCATAATGGTGCTTAAACGGTGTGCAATCATCACAGTAATCTGTTCTTTTTCTGTAGAAATCCTACGAATAGTATTTGTAATCTCTTCCTCTGTAATACTATCTAATGAAGATGTTGCTTCATCAAAAATAAGTAAATGAGGATGACGCAAAAGTGCTCTGGCTATAGATAACCTTTGTTTTTCACCACCACTTAATTTTAACCCTCCTTCACCTATCATTGTGTCAAGACCTTTTTCTGCCCTTGATAAAAGATTGTCGCAACTAGCTTTGTGAAGAGCGTCTCGTACATCATCATCTGTTGCTTCTGGAAATACAAATGTTAGATTTTCGCGAATGGTTCCAGCAAATAACTGCGTGTCTTGTGTAACAAATCCGATTTGACTTCGAAGCTCATCAAAATCTATTTCGTGTCCATTAATTCCGTTATAAAAAATAGTACCATCTTGAGTTCTATAAAGTCCTACTAATAGTTTTACGAGTGTGCTTTTTCCTGCACCTGATGGGCCTACAAAAGCAATTGTTTCACCTCTTTTTACATCAAATGAAATACCATCAAGTGCTTTGTATTGAGCTGTTTGATGTTTAAAAGCAATATTTCTGAATTCTAATTCCTCGATCATTCCAACCTGCTTCGGTTCCAAAGGTTTTGGTTCAACTTTCTTAAGCATGAGGTTATGAAAATTACTCATGGAAGCTTCTGCTTCACGATAACTTATAATAATACTTCCTATTTCTTGCAAAGGACCAAATATGAAAAAACTATAAAATTGTAATGAAATTAGTTGCCCAACAGTTAATACATCTCTAAACAATAACCACATTAATGTAAACGTAATTACCTGACGTAAAAAGTTTACCATCGTTCCTTGTATAAAACTCAATGAACGGATATTTTTTACTTTACGAAGCTCTAATCCAAGAATCTTATAAGTATTAGTGTTTAATCTTTTAACTTCCTGATCTGTAAGTCCAAGACTTTTTACAAGTTCAATATTGCGTAAACTTTCTGTAGTAGATCCAGCTAGTGAAGTAGTTTCCTTAACAATATTTTTTTGAATGGATTTTATTTTTTTACTTAATAAATTGGTCACAATGGCTATTAAAATAGCACCTCCCATATAAATTGGCATAATTGACCAATGTAAACGGGTAGCGTAAATGGAAACAAAAATCACGCTTACTAAAATTCCAAATAAGACATTGATCACATAACCAATAAATTTTTCTGTATCGCTTCTCACTTTTGTTAAGATCGAGAGAGTTTCTCCACTTCTTTGGTCTTCAAATTCCTGGTAGGGTAAGCGCATAGAATGCTTAAGTCCATCAGTAAAAATCTTTGCACCAAATTTCTGGATAATCACATTTACCGTATAATCCTGAAATGCTTTAGCAATCCTACTAACCATAGCAGTTCCTACTAATAAGAAAAGCATAAATCCAAGACCTTTTACATAAGTACCCTCATCTCTAAGACTTCCATTATCAGCAACTTTGGGGTGACTTGCAAAACGATCTATCAATTTCCCAAAGATCATGGGGTCGAACATTGAAAAAGTTTGATTAATTCCGGCAAGTGCTAATGCCAGAACGATATGCCATCTATAAGGCTTGAGATAAGTTAAAAGTATTTTCATTGAATTATATTAGGTTTTACGGTATAACAATATCCGTACTATTCTTTAAAATATGACAAAGTTGCCAATTGAGTCGCCTCTATTGCGCCAAACTTGTTTATAGGTTTTCCACCTTCTGTTAATAATAAGATCATTTCTCAGTAAGCGTTTGGCAAACTTTATTCGGTAAATTACGAAAACAACAAACTTATGCGTTGGAGGAAATTTAACGGTGAGCTGATAAATTTACCCATCAAACAAGCGGTGGAAGATGCTATTGTTCAGGAAACTGAAAAGCGTGTTAAATTGAAAGTATGTATCGGCACTGATAGCCAAGTGAAAGGAGAAGATACAGAGTTCGCAACTGTGATTGTATTTTTAAGAGAGCACAATGGTGGGTTCATGTATATCCACAATGAAAAAACAAAAACAAAATACCACATCAAAGAAAGAATGTTGGTAGAAGTTGCGAAAAGTATTGAAGTGGCGTATGAATTATGCGACTTGTTTATTGAACACCATATAGAAATGGAAGTTCATGCAGACATTAATACCAATCCACAATTCAAAAGTAACGATGCATTACGCGAAGCAATGGGATATATTTTAGGAATGGGATTCGCTTTCAAAGCCAAGCCAGAAGCCTTTGCTAGCAGTTGCTGCGCAGATAAGATCTGCAACTAGTGATTAAAAAAATATAGTTATTGTTGAATCAATTCTGATTCAACTGATTTGTAGCCCCTTTATTTCTGAGCCATTTTAAAATCGTTATTCATCTGCTGTAATAAGGCTAAAATTTCTTCTCTTCCCACTTTCTTTTCTGCACTGGTAACAAAATGCCTAGGAAGGAATTGCCAGGTTTCTCTAAGTTTATTCATAAAAGCCTCCACATTTCTGGCAACTACCCCGGGTTTTTCTTTATCAGATTTTGTAAAAACCAAACTAAATGGAATTTCCCAATGATCAAGTTGATTGACAAATTCTAAATCATTTTTCTGAGGGGTATGTCTACTATCAATTAATACAAAAACTTGCATCAAATTCTCTCTTTTTCTTAAATATCCATCAATCATTTGTTCCCATCGATTCCTATCAGAAATAGAACGTTTTGCATATCCATAACCCGGAAGATCAACTAAGTACCACTTTTCTTTAGGACCCCTTAATGCTCCAGAGCTTTCTATATCAAAATGGTTAATAAGCTGTGTTTTACCTGGTGTTCCAGATGTCTTTGCTAGATTTTTCTGTTTAGTAAGCAGATTGATTAATGAAGATTTACCCACATTACTTCTCCCAATAAAAGCATATTCAGGCCTGTCTGGTTTGGGACATTGCGTTACCAGGGCGGATGATATATTGTATTGAGCTGAAGTAATTTCCATGCTGCAAAGTAAACGAATATTCAGCTAGGAGCTTCAATCGGGCAGAAATGGGTAATAAAAAACCCCGAACTAAATCGGGGTTTTTTATTATTTTCTTTTTGGTAAAACCAAACTATCGGCGGGATATTTTGATTTAATACTATCTCTGATTGATGTACACCAATCGAATAGTTTTTGTTTTTCAATATCGCTCAATTTAGCTTCTTTATGAATCCAGGTATATGATTCCAATGGCATATCACCTTCTTTCACCTGCTCGATACATTCGTCCAATTTTTTATACTGACGAGCAATTGGCGAACTAGTAAAATCATTAAAGTTCAGATGCCTTTTTCCATCGTTTACATGATTCGCTAACCAAATCCCAACAGGTTGAATATTATTGTACCATGGGTATGTAGTGTTATTGCTATGACAGTCGTAACAAGCCTTCGCGAGTATTTGTTTCACATCATCAGGAACTATATATGACTTTGAAATATCGTTATCTATTTTTTTGGAATCGTTTTTTGCAGGTCGATAAGCCTGTAATAATATTAGAATTACGAGAATTCCAATTCCTACTTTTTTCATAATTATATATTTTAAATGAGAATATTTCCTGTCATTTCTTTTGGAATTTCTAGACCCATTACTTTTAAAATGGTGGGAGCTAAATCGCCTAGCTTTCCTGGCTTAATAGCGCCTCTCCATTCTTTATCAATAATGAAGAATGGTACTGGGTTTAAAGTGTGAGCTGTATTGGGAGTGCCATCTTCATTAATCATGAAATCGGCATTACCATGATCTGCTGTAAGGAAAACTGTATAACCATGATCCAATGCAGCTGTTACTACACGTTTCACACAAGCATCAACCGTTCTTGCAGCTGTTATTGCTGCGCTAAATATGCCCGTATGACCCACCATATCCGTATTTGCATAGTTCAAGCAAATAAAATCTGCTGTTTCGTTTTCGATTTCAGGGATTAGTTTATCTGTTATTTCTATCGCACTCATTTCAGGTTGCAAATCATAAGTGGCTACTTTGGGAGAAGGTACCATGATTCTACTTTCACCTGTATACGGATCCTCTCTACCTCCACTAAAGAAAAAAGTTACGTGAGGATATTTTTCAGTCTCAGCAATTCTAATTTGTTTTTTATGATTTGCTTCTAAAACTTGGCCAAGTGTATTGATCAAATTGTCATTCTCAAATATAGCCGAAACGTTTTTGAACTTTTGATCATACATAGTCATGGTAGTATAAGTAAGATCTAATTTTTGCATACCAAAATCTGTATGGTCGTTTTGTGTAAGCACTTCTGTGATCTCTCTACAACGATCTGTTCTGAAATTATAACAAATAGCCACATCGCCAGACTGGATTTTTGCGATTGGTTGATTATTAGCATCTACTATAATTGTTGGAAGAATAAATTCATCCGTCACATTTGCAGTATAAGAATTTTCAACAGCAGCAATCGCACTTGTTGCAGTAGGTCCAACCGCATTCACTAATCCATCATAAGCCAATTTCACCCTCTCCCAACGTTTGTCACGGTCCATGGCGTAGTATCTCCCACTAACTGTGGCGATTTTACCCACTGAGCCTGGCAAGAATTCTGTTAAATCAGTTACATAGCCTAAGCCACTTTTCGGGTCAGTGTCGCGGCCATCAGTAAACACATGAATATAAACATCTGTTAATCCTTCAGCCTTGCAAACATTTAGGATTGCTTTTAAATGACTAGTGTGCGAATGCACCCCTCCATCACTTAATAATCCTAATAAATGAAGCGGCTTATGGCTCGTTTTTGCTTTTCGAATTGTACTTAACAAAATTTCATTTGCAGCTAATTCTCCTGTTCGGATGGCAACGTTAATCCTTTGTAATTCCTGATAAACAATCCTTCCTGCACCAAGATTTAAATGACCAACCTCACTATTTCCCATTTGTCCATCTGGCAAACCAACATCTTCACCACATGTTATTAAAGTTGTATTTGGGAATTGACTGTATAAACTGCTTACAAATGCAGGATGTGCCTGCTGAATGGCATCTGCACTAGGGATTTTACCCAATCCCCAACCGTCCATAATTGCTAAAATTACTTTCTTACTCATCTCTAATGGTTATAATTTACTAGTTATTTTCTGCTAATTTAGACAAACAAGTTTAATGTATCGAATTTGGCATGTTTTATGTAACAGATACATTAGAAATCAGACGCATGAAAAAAATATTTGTAATAATAGGGTTCTTCCTCAGTTTCTTAGCTTTTGCTCAACAAAGTGATACCGATGCGGTAGTTAAAGCTTTCAAATCTGCCAATACCGAAGAAATTGCTCAATATTTCGATGATTATATTGATTTAAAGCTCTTAGATAAAGAAGAGGTTAAGAATATAGGTCGAAATCAGGCTGGATTAGCCTTGAAAATGTTTTTTGATGATAACAGTATTAATGGGTTTGAAATGGGATCTAATCGTGAAATTGGAAGCACATTATATATTACAGGAAAACTAACAAGTTCTGGCAAGCCATATAATATCACCGTATTATTAAAAGCCAAAGGTGGTAAACACCAGATAATTACTATACGGGTTAACTAGATTTTAGCAGAAGTCCTAGATTTGCAAGATGCAATCTTATCAGGAACTACTCGATCATTTAATTCTTTCTGCATTAAATGAAGATATTGGTGATGGCGATCATTCAACCTTGAGTTGTATCGATCCTTTAGCAGAGGGTAAAGCGGTATTGAAAATAAAACAAGATGGAATATTGGCTGGCCTAAAAGTAGCTGAACATATTTTTCATTTAGTTGAACCAGCTGCAATTTTTAGTCCCCTAAAAGTAGATGGAGATAGTATGACTGCAGGAGAAATTGCATTTAATATTGTTGCAAAAGTTTCTACAATTCTTAGTTGTGAAAGGTTAGTTTTAAATTGCATGCAACGCATGAGTGGGATTGCAACTCTGACAAAAAAATATAGTTCCTTGCTTGAGGGCTTTCATACACGCATTCTTGACACAAGAAAAACTACACCTAATTTTAGATTGTTAGAAAAAGAAGCTGTTCGAATTGGCGGTGGAGTTAATCATCGATATGCTTTATATGATATGATTATGTTGAAAGACAATCATATCGACTATTGTGGTGGTATTGAACCAGCAATTAATAAAGCATGGAACTATATTAAAACAAATAATCAAAATATAAAAATAGAGGTTGAAACTAGAACATTGAAAGATGTTGAAAAAGTAATTGCTATTGGTCAGGGAAAAGTGTTTCGCATCATGCTGGATAATTTTAAACCTGCAGATGTGGCAATAGCTGTAAAATTAATTGATGGGACATTTGAAACAGAAGCAAGTGGCGGTATAGATTTACAAAATATAAAAGAGTATGCAGCAACTGGGGTTGACTTTGTTAGTGTAGGTGCACTCATTCATCAAGCTCAAAGTCTTGACCTTAGTTTAAAAGCAAGTTTCTCTTAGCAATTGAATCAAAAAATTAGATATGTCAAAAAAGAATATAGCAGATACCCGTGGTTTTGTATATAGTACTGATCCGGATTTTACTTTTGAATCTTCAAATGAAGTTCAGGAAACGCTGTTGCCAGCTCAACAAAAATTGCGTATTCGCTTAGAAACTAAACATCGTGGAGGGAAAGCTGTAACATTAATCACTGGTTTTATTGGCAAAGAATCTGACTTGGAAATATTAAGCAAGCAATTAAAAAATTTTTGTGGTACGGGCGGCTCTTCAAAAGACGCGGAGATAATTATACAAGGAGATCAGCGTACGAAAATTTTGCCTTGGTTAATTAAAAATGGGTATTCACAAGCGAAATAATATTTTAATAATCAATATCCATTTTTAATCGATCCTTTAGTTCTCTAACAATTGGAAATTGGTCAGCGATTCTTTCAAATTTTTGACGACTATTTAATCTTAAATGCACTGGAACTTCCTCCTGTTCGCTGGCATCTACCAACACTTCAAAAGCGATACTTCTATTATTGAATTCATTTTGAAGGTACTCTAGTAGATACATTCTCTCTTGTTCAACGAATTTTTGTGAAGTGATTGAACCAACTGAGACGGTAAAAAAAATATCATTTTCAATAGACAATCTCGCAATTTTAAATGTCCCAAAAGAAGAGTGCTTTTTTTGTTCTTCTAATGTAAGGGCAAAAGTGCCCCATAAGGATCTTAGTTTTTCTATATTTAGCACTTCGGCTTCTTTCACTTCTTCAATAGTATATTGGTCGCCATATTTTTCTCTCAAAGAATCGAGCAATCCTTTTTTGGTACCTCCTAATTGAATGGGAACTTTTGGTTTAATAGGCTCTGCAGCTGGAATTACAGCTGCTGGCACAACCGTTTTAACTATTGGTTTTGCAGATTTTGGATTTTCAATAAAAAGTTTTGTCTCTGGAGCTCCTGATGGTACTTGGGTGTTAATTTGAATAGGAGGAACCTGTTTTAGTTTAAAAGCTATTGGCCCATCAACTCGTTTTTTTTTAACAAGTTGACCATTGTCAACTGATAATTCAATGGCTTGCTGAAGAAAGTTTAATTTGATCAAAGTGAGTTCAACATGCAATCTTTTATTGCGTGCCATTTTATAGTTGATCTCTGACTCATTTAAAATATTCAAAGCACTTACTAGAAATGATATTCCTGATTTTTCAGCAGCTTGTATGTATTTTGTTTGCATGCCTTCAACTACTTCTAAGAGCGATGCAGATTTAGGGTCTTTGCATACTAATAAATTTCTGATAAATTCTGCAAATCCATTTAAAACTAAATCCCCTTCAAACCCTTTTTTATTGATTTCGTCGAACAACAACATAGCAGCAGGTAAATCCTGTGACTGCATCGATTCTAAAAGTTTGAAATAATAATCTTCGTCTAAAATATTTAGATGCTCTAAAGTATTTTGGTAAGTAACTATTCCATTTGTGAAACTCACTATTTTATCCAGGATACTTAAAGAATCGCGCATACAACCTTCGCTTTTTTGAGCGATAACTTGTAATGCGCCTTTCTCTGCCTTAATAGATTCTTTATCTACTATTTCTTGTAAATGCTCAACTGTATCATTATTGGTAATCCTTTTAAAATCGAAAATTTGACATCGACTTAAAATGGTGGGTAAAATTTTATGTTTCTCAGTGGTTGCCAAAATAAAAATGGCATATGGAGGTGGTTCTTCTAATGTTTTTAGAAATGCATTGAAGGCACTTGCACTTAACATATGTACCTCATCTACGATATACACTTTATATTTTCCTGCTTGTGGAGCAAATCGAACTTGCTCAACTAATGCACGAATATCATCGACAGAATTATTACTTGCCGCATCTAATTCGTGAATGTTCATAGAAGTTCCTGCATCAAATGAAGTACAACTATTACAGGTATTACAAGCTTCACCTTCTGGAGTTTGGTTGGTGCAATTGATTGTTTTTGCAAGAATACGCGCGCAGGTTGTTTTACCAACTCCTCTGGGCCCACAAAATAAAAAAGCATGTGCTAACTGGTTATTCCGAATAGCATTTTTTAACGTGGTTGTTATATGTTGTTGCCCAACAACTGTATTGAAATTCTGTGGGCGATATTTTCTTGCTGAAACGATAAAATTCTCCATAATTGCTGTAACTACTCCAAAAGTAAGCAATGAACAGATTTTTAGATGACTAAGTTTTTGACATTGAAAAAAATCTAGAAATGGCGGAGATTCGCCTATTTTGATTATTTTGAATTAGTATTGTTGATATATAATTTAAAAATAATGTTATGGGTATACATACTATACTTGGTGCAGGTGGCGCAATTGCTAATGAATTATTACCCATTCTGGTGAATTCAAAAGAACAGGTTCGAATTGTAGCTCGACATCCCAAACAAATGAATGGCGTGGAATCGGTTTCTGCTGATTTGAGTGACGCAAGTCAAACACTAGAGGCTGTGAAGGGATCTTCAATTGTTTATTTATTAGTGGGACTAGAATACGACTATAAAACATGGGCTAAAACATGGCCAATTGTTATGACGAATACCATCAATGCATGCAAATCTGCAGGTGCAAAACTTATTTTCTTTGATAATGTATATATGTATGGAAAGGTAGATGGATGGATGACAGAAGAAACGGCTTTTAATCCATGTAGCAAAAAAGGTATAATTAGAGCTTCTATTGTGAATCAATTATTGGCAGAAATTAACTCCGGAGCTTTAACTGCTTTAATTGCAAGAAGTGCAGATTTTTATGGAACATCCGCTACTAAAACTAGTGTTCCGAATATGCTGGTTTTTGATAATTTTTCGAAAGGAAAGAAAGCACAATGGTTAGTAAATGCTCAAGTGCCCCATTCTTATACTTACATTCCTGATGCAGGTAAGGCATTATATTTATTAGCAAAAGATAATAACGCTTTTAATCAAACATGGCATTTACCTACAAAATCAAATCCTTTATCAGGAGAACAATTTATTGCTTTGGCAGCTGAAGCAATGCATCAGACTTATCAATTTTCTGTGTTATCTAAATTAATGATTCGATTAGCAGGACTATTCATTAAACCAATCAGGGAGTCATACGAAATGATTTATCAAAACGATAGTAGCTACCTTTTCGATTCTTCTAAATTTGAAAAACATTTTGATTTCCAGCCAACTAGCTATGAAGAGGGGATAAAAGAAACAGCAAAGTATTATTTATAACTCATTTCCGGGTGTCTTTCAAAAGGTCGATTCTGATCAAAAAGGTATCGGAAGGTAATCATGCGTCTACTTTGATATCCTCCAAGGCTTTTATAAATATTCAACATTCTTGGATTCCAATCTCCTGCCCAGCCCATTTCGTAACGCTTATACCAGCCTTTTCCCTGAGCGAATGAACCGCATTCTTGAATAATAAAACTATCTATTCCAAGTGCTTGATATTTAGGAACAACTCCAAAAGCTAATCCTGTTAATTGTTTGTTAGTGCCTCGCCATTTCATCCACAACAAATGAAGTTTTTCTTTCCATCCAAATTTGCCATTAAAGTGTTTGAAGTATTGATTTACATCTGGGATATTAATGAACATTGCAATAGGTTCTTCTTTATAATAAGCAAACCAAATTGTACGCTCATCTAAAATGGGTTTCATTTTTTTGAAAAGTTTAATGGCATTTGCTTCAGTAATTTCTTTGGATTCACCGTGCTGAGCCCAGGCTGCATTATAAACTTTAGTAAAATCCCCTGCATACTTTTCAATCTGATTCAATTTTGCATGCCTTGCTGAATAGTCAGTCTTTGCCTTAATTCTAGCGTGCCTTTCTAAAATTTTTTCAGAAAAAGTATCATCTACATTCATATAGTAGTAATACTGATTATAATAATTCTTAAGCCCATAATTATTGAAAAGTGTTTCATAGTAAGATGGGTTGAAAGACATACCATACATGGGTTCATTGTCAAACCCTTCCACTAATAATCCCCACCATTTGTCACGGTCGCCAAAATTAATTGGTCCATCCATGGCTTCTGCACCTTTTAATGTTAACCATTCCTTTGCCTGATCAAATAAAGTATTTGCAGCTTTTTGATCATTGATACATTCGAAAAATCCAAATCCCCCAGTTAAAAAATCAGTTCCTTTATTAATGTATTTGCTGCTAATGAAAGCAGCAATCCGGCCGATAGTTTCTGACTGATCGTTTTGAAGAATCCATCTTTTGGCTTCTCCGTATTCAAAAGATTTGTTTTTTTCTGGATCAAATACATCCATCACTTCAGTATCAATTGGACGAATATATGCCGGGTTAATTTTGTTCAATTTAACACTGACGTTTAGAAATTCTCTAACAGTTTTTTTATCGGTTACTTCAATCAATTGCATGGTCCAACTATTTTTATATAAGGCGGTTTGATAAATTATTTATTTAGTGAAAAGTTTAGTAGCCATTTTTTCATCGTGACCATAAATATCTTTTCTAAAATTAAGCTCTCCGGATTTATCAACCCAAGCTGTAAAGTATACTATTAATACTGGAATTTTTTTATTAAGAGTTACCCATCTTTCTTTAGTTAAATGCATGGAGCTATCTATATTCTTACTATTCCAGGTACTGTCATTTCGCAAAAGATATTGAGCCATTTTCTTAGGCTCACTAATTCTAATACAACCATGGCTTAAGCTCCTACTTGTTTGAGAAAATAAATCATGGTTAGGAGTATCATGTAAATAAATATCATAATTATTAGGGAATAAAAACTTTACAAGTCCGAGAGAATTAAATGTCCCTGGCAATTGACGAACAACTGGAAGCCCATTACTTTTACCGGTAATCTCCATGTGATTTTTTACGAGATAGTCGCTGTTGTTTTTGATAGCTGGAACAACTTCATTTTTTACAATACTCGTTGGAACATTCCAATAAGGACTGAAAACTATATATTTTAAATTTCCTGTAAAGATCACAGTGCTATTAGCTGATTTGCCAACAATTACATTCATGTCCATCACTGTTTTCCCACTATCAAAAACGTGTAATCGATATTCGGGAATATTCACCAAAATATAATTACTATCTTTTTCAGGAGGCATCCAACGCAACCTTTCCATATTCACCAGAAGTTGCCTAATTCTCCATTTTATTGGAACGTTTAACTCTTCTATCATTTTATTTCCAACAGATCCATCTACACTTAAGCCCATTCTTCTTTGGAATTTTTTAACGGCATTAACAGTTGCAGAATCGAAGGCTTCACTTGTATCCACAATTTTAAAATCTCCTAACGCGTTTAGTCTTTTTTTAATTGATGAAATGGTCTGAGAACTATCTCCCTTTTTAATTGATTTTTTAACATAAGGAATGGTATCTGTGGGAAAGCTTTTTGCCAATTCATTGTAGAAAATTAAGTGCTCTTGCAATTTTTTATATTGTGGATTTTGTTTGGCATAGATTTCAATATCAGTAGCTTTCGACTTTATACTTGAATCAAGCAATGCGCTGAGGTCCAGTTTTTTTCGTGGAATAAACCAGCCCAAATCCGCTGCATCAATATCACTGCCCTTATAAACTTTTTCTGCATAAGCAAAGAATTGACCGGTAAATGATAATTCGGTTTTTAGTATTTCTTCTTTTGATTGATGATGCAATTTGTCTGCAACTGATCTATCGTATAATTTTATCAGTGAGGGATTATATAAACTACTATCTTGTAAATCTGCAACGGTTGAATTTAGCAGATTTAAAAAATTGAATGCTTGTTCTGCTATTCCATTATTATCGAACCAAGCGTATTGATAATTTCTTTCTTTATAAAAATTATAGAATTGCTCATCATAAGGTTTGAATTCAGTATGATTATTTAAAAAGAGTTCAATTTGAACACTATCAAAAAAGAAATTGTTGAAAGAAGTCTTAGTAGTGATAGAAGTATCTCTAAATACAAATCTTTTTACCCTTTTAAAGCTTTTGCAACTATTTATACCAATAGCCAATAAGGTAAAAATAATAAAAGAGTATTTCTTCATATATGTAATATACCAAATTTAATAAAATGCCTATCAACGATTGACTAATAGCGTAATGGAAACAAGCCCTGCTGTTTCTGTTCTAAGTCTTGTTTCACCCAAACTAACAGGAATAAATTGTGATTGCAGCGCCAGTGAAATTTCATCAATAGTAAAATCACCTTCTGGCCCAATTAATATTAAAGCATCAGACGATTTAGGTAAATCTTTAAGCAATAACTTCTGATCTAATTCGCAATGCGCAATTATTTTTTGATGATGGGTTGCTTGATCGATTAATTTATTAATCGAAATAGGTACGTGAAGAATGGGCAACCAACATTGTTGACTTTGTAGCATTGCTGAAACTAGAATTTGCAACATTCTTTCTGTTCTGAATCTTTGTTGTTCTGTTCTTTTACATATAAGTGGAAAAATTTCTGTAACTCCGATTTCTGTAATTTTTTCGAACATCCATTCTAATCGATCTGCATTCTTTAATAAAGATATTCCGATACTAATTCTATTGGGATTAGTATCTGTGAAAACTGTATTTTCGATAAGCGCCACAGATTTATGTTTATCTGCGCTAATGATTTTTGCTTTAAATAATTTGCCTTTCCCATCAGTTAAATGAATCAGAGCGCCCTCTCTCATTCGTAAAACTTGCACACAATGTTTACTCGTGTTATCACTTAAAACAATTGGTTGATTAGTATCTATGATAGTAGGTTCGTAAAAAAATGGAACACTCATTGATGTAAAAATAAATAAAGCGCAGGAAATGCTTCCTGCGCTTCTATTATAAATATAATTTAGAAAGGTTGTTCTGTTTCATAACCTTGGTCAAAGTCAACGTCATTCATTTTGCTTCCTTTCTGTAAATAGAACTTGGCGCCATCTGAAGCACCACCGCTAGGTGGGGTAGAAGTTGGTGCAATAGGTTTCCAATTATTTCCTAATCCCTCTATACCACCGCTATCTCCTTCCCATTCTTCAAAACGTTGAATGGCTAAGTTGGCTCTAAGTTTAATAGTATCTAATTGACCATTCCGATGTTTAGCTATTCGAATATGTGTTTCACCGCTGGTACTTTCGCCCATTTCATTACTTTTAACCTCATAATACTCTGGTCGATAAATGAACATTACCATATCTGCATCCTGTTCAATGGCACCCGATTCTCTCAAATCACTTAATTGAGGCATCTTACTTTCCTTTCTGGTTTCCACCGCACGACTCAACTGACTCAATGCAATGATTGGAACGCCTAATTCTTTGGCAAGTGCTTTTAAGTTTCTAGAGATATTACTAATTTCTTGTTCCCGATTTCCTCCTTTATCATTCGACCCACTCATCAATTGCAAGTAGTCGATAATGATGATGCCAACTTTGTGTTTATGTACAAGTCTTCTTGCTTTTGCCCTAAATTCAAAAATATTTAGTGCAGCAGTATCGTCGATATATATTGGAGCTCTTTCAAGTCTGTTAAGTCCTTTTGAAATTAATTGTTGGTATTCGTGATCTTCCAATTTACCACGACTGATTTTCTCCATTTTGATTTCGCTCTCAGCACTTAAAATACGTTGTACTAATTGAGAAGCACTCATTTCTAATGAAAAGAAACCTACTGCCACTGGTTTTGTAGGATGAAGAGCAGCATTTCTTGCCAGGTTAAGTGCAAATGCGGTTTTACCAACAGATGGACGAGCTGCAAGAATAATTAAGTCGGTAGGTTGCCATCCATAAGTAACTCTATCTAAAGACCCGAATCCACTAGGAACACCAGAAATTTCTTCTGTTTTAGTTCTTAGTTCATCTAACCTATTCATGGTTTTTGCAAGAACACCAATAATTTCCTCGAAATTCTTTTTTAAGTAATTGTTAGTAATATTGAACATCTTGGTTTCTGCTTCATCTAAAAGATCAAATACATCTGTACTGTCTTCATAGGCATCACCGATTATTTCACCACTAATCCGAATCAGTTCTCGCTGAATAAATTTTTGTAATACGATTCTACAGTGTGCATCAATATTTGCAGTGGATACAACTGAGTTGGTTAATTTGGTCACATAATAAGGGCCTCCAACAGCATCTAATTGTTCCTGAAACTTCAATTCTTCAACAACTGTTAGAAGGTCGATAGGTTCATTTTTTTGCTGCAAAGCCTGCATAGCATGATAAATTGTTTTATGCGATTCCACATAAAAACATTCAGGCTTTAATATTTCAGAAACAGTATCAAAAGCACTTTTTTCAAGCATAATAGCACCAAGTATGGCTTCTTCCAACTCCTTTGCTTGAGGTGGAACTTTCCCGTAAACCATGGTACTCATGTCTACAGTGGTCTTTCTTCTCTTACGATCTTTGTTTAAACTGGTTAAGTCCATAGTTATCTTAGGGGTTAGTGGTCAATGCCTGGCTATTAAGGTGATCAAAAACTGTTTCAGGAAAACCCTTTTCGATGATTCATCGCTAAGGGCAACGAATATGGGGTAAGAATTCCGGTTGTTAAAATTTTTTAGTATCAATTTTCGTCCACAGGTTATTCCCTGCTCATTCACATAAAACTAGACACTATCCACATAAAAATCGAAGGTTATCCACTAATTCAAAAAGTTTTCAGCCCAAAATTAGCCATTTTGCACAAGTCCTTGTGCAGAAAGATTTCTAAAATAAATAAGTAGATTATTCAAAAAATGCACTAATTAAAAAGGGATTATTTAAAGTTTTCTACATCTTCTGCTATCTGGAAATACAGTAAAACAGAGCTAATGCCCACTAATCCTATATATCCCATTTTTATCTCTTATTTTTGAGCTTCGTAAAGAGTTTGATATTATGACCATTAGTTACAACTGGCTGAGTGAGTACCTCCCTGAAACCATTGATCCTGAAAAATTATCTAGGATTTTAACATCTATAGGATTGGAAGTAGAGAGTCTGGAAAGATTTCAGTCTATAAAAGGCGGATTAGAAGGTTTAGTAATAGGAGAAGTATTAGAATGTGATCAACATCCCAATGCCGATAAATTAAAAATCACTAAAGTAACTATAGGTACTGATGAAGTTCTGCAAATAGTTTGTGGTGCTCCTAATGTAGAAGTTGGTCAAAAAGTGGTTGTTGCCACAATTGGCGCTACCATTTATCCCTCAAGTGGCGAATCTATTACCATGAAACTTGCTAAGATCCGAGGCGTGGAAAGCCATGGTATGATTTGTGCAGAAGATGAAATGGGAATGGGTACTAGTCATGATGGAATTCTTGTGCTTCCCGCCGATCTTAAGCCAGGAATGCCTGCTGCTGCTCATTTTCAGCCATATAACGATTGGATTTATGAAATTGGGTTAACGCCTAATAGAATGGATGCAATGAGTCATTTTGGCGTAGCTAGAGATGTGTGTGCTTATTTAACACACCATCAAAAAGAGACGAGAGTTAAAACCCCT